>JAXJQF010000131.1:0-22231 GCA_036311285.1 Ruminobacter sp.
CTCTTATTCTTATTGAGTTCAAGTATGACGGTTCTGCAGTAGAAGCTATTGCTCAGATTAAAAAGCAGGAATATTTTAAGCGTTATACCGGTCAATACCGAAACATTATTATTGTTGGCATAAATTACAGTACAAAGACTAAGGACCACCAGTGTCTGATTGAAATGATGGATTAACAATCATTCAACGAAAAACATTTTAGATAAAGGTTATCCTAACTATAAATTCCTCGTATGTTAAAAAAACTTGCGGGGATTTTTTATTTAGAAAATATGAAATGTTCTTGAAATAGATGAATAGCTTTTATGCCTACAATTTATTGCCTATTTCATTAATTATTTATTTAAAAACTTTAAATAAGACTTACAAATCACTATTTAATAAATATATAATTAGAAAATAGAATAGTAATTTATTTATAAACGATAAGGATTATAAATGATTTCACGAGGAATATTTTACATAGTTACAATGACAGCTATATTGTTGTTACTCGGCTTTGTTACGAACTTTTTTTGTATAATATTTAATATAGACATAAGAGACAACAATTTTATAGGTTTATTAGTGTTATTTGCATTAATAGGTTTTGGTGGTTCATTGATTTCATTATACTTATCAAAATATACTGTAAAAAAATTAATGAAAGTATATGTAATAACCAATCCAACAACGCAAACAGAAAAATGGTTAGTTGAAACAATAAGACTGCTTGCTATTAAGAAAGGTGTCGAGATGCCTGAAGTAGGAATTTATAATTCAACTGAAATGAATGCGTTTGCGACTGGACCGTCTAAAAACAACTCATTAGTTGCAGTAAGTACTGGTCTACTTGATAGAATGGAACAAGATGAAATTGAAGCAGTTTTAGGACACGAGATGTCTCATGTTGCAAATGGAGACATGGTAACCCAATGTTTACTCCAAGGAATAATAAACACTTTTGTTTACTCATTAGCATACTTTATAGCAGGTTTGTTAACTTCAAACAAATCAAACAGGCGTGAACATAATGACTTTATGTTCTATATATTAAATGGTATTTTACAAACATTTTTTGGTTTATTGGGTTCTTTAATTGTATTTTGGTTCTCAAGAATAAGAGAATATAGGGCTGATGCAGGTTCTGCAGATATATTTGGAAAAGAAGCTATGATTAAAGCTTTGCTTGCTTTAAAAGTACAGAAAGTTCAACCAAAGCCTGATAGTGTAAAAGCTTTATGTATAAATGGTGTTTCAAGTTTATCTGAGTTGTTTATGACACATCCTCCTATAGATAAAAGAATTGAAGCATTAGAAAAAAGAAGTAAATAATGCTTATATGATGTGCGAATGTACAAGAACGAAGCGATTTGCTTCGTTTTTGTTTATCTAAACATGTAAAAGATCACAAATAAATGGTTCTCAAACTTATCTTAAAGACAAAATACTTAGAATATTTTGTTTTAAATGCAAAATATTCTCATTAATAAATCCTTATATTAATTGTATAATATCCCGAAATATACATTTTGATGCTTAATTGTGCTTTTATTAAGCAATTTAGAGGATTTATATAATGTGGGATTATTCCGAAAAGGTTAAAGATCATTTCTTTCATCCACGTAACGCTCGAATTGTACCTGATGCAAACGCTATAGGCGACGTTGGTTCTATTTCATGCGGTGATGCTTTAAGATTAATGTTAAAAATTAATCCAGAAACTGAAATTATTGAAGATGCAGGTTTCCAAACATTTGGTTGCGGAAGTGCAATCGCTTCATCATCAGCCTTAACTGAAATGATTATCGGCAAGAAATTAGAAGATGCATTAAAAGTAACAAATAAAGATATTGCTGATTATCTAGATGGATTACCACCTGAAAAGATGCATTGCTCTGTAATGGGAAGAGAAGCTTTAGACGCTGCAGCAGCTAATTATAGAGGTGAAGAATACGTAAAAGACCATAGTGAATCACCATTAATCTGTAAGTGTTTCGGCATCGAAGAAGATAAAATTGTTAAAGCTATTAAAGAAAACAATTTAACAACAGTACAAGAAATCACAAACTACACTAAAGCAGGTGGAGCTTGTGGAGCTTGTCATGAAAAGATTGAAGATGTTCTATTCAGAGTATTAAAGGAAATGGAAGGCGAAACCTGTAATGAAGCTCATAAAGCTGTAGGTGGTTGTGAACCTTCTGAAATTCAATTTAATATGATTGAAGATAAAGAGCCTTCTACTCAAAAACAAGATAAAGTAGAAGACGTAACAAACAAGTTAAAGAACGAACAATTACCATTCTACCAAGATATCGTTGATATTATTGAAGAAATGAGACCTGCATTAGCAAACGATGGCGGTGATATTACGTTAATTGCTGTATATGAAAACAAGGTTGAAGTAGAGTTATCTGGTGCATGTACAGGCTGTATGATGACAGACATGACTTTATCTTGGGTTCAATCAAAGATTATGGATGTAATCGGAAAGTATATTCAAGTAGTTAATGTTGGTGTAGTAGAACACAATCATCCATATACAAGCGACTTATAATAAACAATTGAGAGAATATAAAATGTCAGAAATTAAAGGTGTTTATTTAGATAATAATGCAACAACAAAAACTGACCCTTTAGTATATGAAGCCATGATTCCGTTCTTTACAAAGTTTTATGGAAATCCTAGCTCAATGCATAGTTTTGGGAACCCTGTACGAAAGGCTCTAGAGAAAGCAAGACATCAAATAGCTGCTTTTATTGGCGCAAAATATGATGATGAAATTATATTTACTTCATGTGCTACAGAATCTGATAATACAGCTATTTTAAGTGCATTAGAAGCTTGCGCAAATAATGGCAGAAATGAAATCATTACAAGTACAGTTGAACATCCTGCAATTTTAGATACTTGTGCTCGTTTAGAAAAGAAAGGTTACAAAGTTCATTATATTGGAGTTAGTTCTAATGGTCGTATTGACATGGAACAATACAAGTCATGTCTATCAGACAAGATTGCAATTGTTTCAATCATGTGGGCTAATAATGAAACTGGTACAATCTTCCCAATCGAAGAATTGGCCTCTCTAGCTAAGAAGGCGGGGGCCCAGTTCCATACAGATGGAGTACAAGCAATTGGTAAAATTGAAGTAGATGTAAAATCAACTGAAATTGATATGTTAAGTTTCTCTGGACATAAGATTCATGCTCCAAAAGGGGTAGGAGTTCTATATGTTAGAAGAGGAACTAGATACCGTCCATTCATGCATGGTGGTCACCAAGAAAGAGGTAGACGAGCAGGTACTGAAAATGCACCATACATTGTTGGTTTAGGTGTTGCTTGTGAGTTATCTGGTTTACACTTAAATCAAATGAATACAAGTGTAAGAGAATTAAGAGATCGCTTACAAGATGGTATCTTATCAAAAGTTCCAAATTGCTTTGTAACTGGTGATGTAGAAAATCGAACTCCTAACACCTTAAATATAGCATTTGAGTTTGTAGAAGGTGAAGCTATATTATTAAAGCTTAACGAATGCGGAATTGCTGCATCTAGCGGTAGTGCTTGTACCTCAGGTTCACTAGAACCATCACATGTAATGCGTGCAATGAAGATCCCATTTACATCAGCTCATGGCACTGTGCGTTTTAGCTTAAGTAGATTTACTACTGAAGAAGAAATTGATAAGGTAATCGAAGTAGTTCCAAAGATTATTGAAGAATTACGTTCATATTCTCCATATTGGAAACAAGGTAAAGTTGACTTAGGTGCATTTGATCCTGATTATAAAGGAAGTTTGTAAATAAATACTTAATAAATATTTATATTTATTAAAATATCCAAATAAATAAATTAAGTCCTGGACAATATAAGGTTTCTAGGGCTTAATTATTTATATAAAACGAATGTATGAATGAATATATATATTAAATAATATTTAAAATGCAGAGATATAACTAAAAAACGGAAAACATTATCAAATTGAGATTATATGTATTAAAGATTTCAGATATTTATTAGTATAAATTTCAAACAATGTTAAAAGTAACTAAAATAAAGCTTAATTCAAGAATTTTTGCCAAAATATAGCTAATACTTGATGAAAATAATCACTTTTTGTACAAAATTTGAATAAAAACACCTCTCTTTAAAATAAAATGTGCAACTATACGTACATTAGATTATAATATGTGTAGTAAATATAGAAAATTCGTCAACTAGGTATCGTTTAGATATATAGTTGCTTTCGTAATTATTGTGTAACAGTTGAAAAATATACAATAATTTGCTATATTTATGATATTTTTATATCTTTATTTTGCCTTAATATCAAAGTTCGGAGAAGGTTTATTAATGGCCTGGTTTGACAAAATTATAACGCCAATGCGTAATAAAAGTGCTAATTCAAGCATCCCTGAAGGTGTTTGGACTAAGTGCGAAGCATGTGAACAAGTTTTATATCACGCAGAATTAGAACGTAATCTACAAGTTTGCCCTAAGTGTGCTCATCATATGAGAATCAAGGCTCGTCAGAGATTACAAAGATTCTTAGATGTTAGTAATCAAGTAGAATTAGGTGCTGATTTAGAACCTAATGATGTTCTAAAGTTTAAGGACATCAAGCGTTATAAAGACAGAATCGTAGCAGCTCAAAAAACTACAGGTGAAAAAGATTCGTTAATAGTAATTAAAGGCGAACTTAAAGGTTTACCAGTTGTATGTGCAGCATTTGAATTTTCATTCATGGGTGGCTCAATGGGTGCTGTTGTAGGTGCTCGTTTTGTGAAAGCTGTTGAAACTTGTATCGCTGAAAGAAGAGCATTAATTTGTTTCTCAACTTCAGGTGGTGCGAGAATGCAAGAATCTTTATTCTCGTTAATGCAAATGGCAAAGACTTCAGCTGCTTTAGAAAAGTTATCACAAGCAGGATTACCATTTATTAGCGTATTAACTAACCCAACAATGGGTGGTGTAAGTGCTAGTTTAGCAATGCTTGGTGACGTAAATGTTGCAGAACCAAAAGCATTAATTGGTTTCGCTGGCCCAAGAGTTATTGAACAAACAGTACGTGAAAAACTTCCAGAAGGTTTCCAACGTTCTGAATTCTTAGTAACTAAAGGAGCTATTGACTTAATCGTTGATCGTAGAGAAATGAGAGACAAGTTAGCTAACATTGTTTCAATATTAATGAAAATCCCATTTAGCAATGGGGAATTAGTATCTTCAACTGATATTCAATACGTTAATAATCGTTAAGTAATTTAATTTTAGATTAAAAAAGAAAGCCTGAATATATTTTCAGGCTTTTTTAATATAAGAATACAATATACTTTACCAGTATGAAGTAACACATACTTTAGACATTTAAGTCATATCCTTAAATGACTTAAATGCAGTTATTTAAGTATAATGCATGTGTAAAAGAATAAAAAAAGTTTAAAAGAAAAAATAGGCATAATCAAATGAGTAAACCTGAAAGCTTTGAACAGTGGGAAAAATATCTAAATGAACTTAATCCTAATATAATTAAATTAGGGTTAGAAAGAGTAGAGACTGTAGCAAAGAAATTAAAATTGACAAAACAAGAGGGCGTTACTGTTATTACAGTTGCAGGGACTAATGGTAAAGGTTCTACCTCTAATATGTTAGCCTCAATTTTAAATAAAGCAGGATATAAAACAGGTTTATACACATCTCCTCATATCTTGAAATTTAATGAACGCATTATAATAAATGGGAATATAGTTGAAGATGATGAGTTAGTAAAGGCATTTAACGCTGTTTATGAAGCTATTGATGAAGAAAACCAACTAACTTTCTTTGAGTTTACAACTTTAGCTGCCTTATATACTTTTAAAAATAATAATGTAAATTACATTATATTAGAAGTAGGACTTGGTGGTCGTTTAGATGCGACTAATATAATTGATGCCGATATCGTAATTATTCCAAGTATTGGTTTAGACCATTGTGCTTTGCTTGGAGATACAATCGAAAAAATAGCTTACGAAAAAGCTGGTGTTATAAAAGAAAAAACAAAAGTTTGTATTTTAGGAGAGATGAGCGAAGAAGCATCAAATATATTTAAAGAAAAATGCAAAGAATTTAACATAACTGTTTATTCAGCTGGCGAAGAAATTAAATATACAGAGTACAGCTCAACTCTATTTACTTTACATAATCCAGTTAAAATTGAAGATATAAATGTACCTAAATTGCCTTTAATTAATGCTCCTTTATCAGTAACTGCAGCAATCTCGTTAAAAACAGTTTTTAATGCTGAAATTAACGATAATAATATAAAGGAAGGTATTGTTGATACTAATTTGCATGGGCGTTATGAAGTAATTTCCATTAATCCAAGAATTATTTTAGACGTTGCTCATAATCCTCCAGCATCTTTATATCTGTCATCTGTTCTTAGACATAATATGGTACCTATAAAATATGCTGTTGTTGGTATGTTAAAGGACAAAGATATTGATCATACACTACTAAATTTAGCATTCTTATTTGACCGTATATATGTTACAAGTTTACCAGGTGAAAGAGGTGCTAGTTGCGATGTTTTATATGAATCGCTAATTAGTATTGGTTATGATGAAAAAAATATTATTAGATTTGATAATGTTGAGGATGCTTTTGAAATCGCTATATTAGAACTTCCTAAATATGCAGAATTAGTTGTATTTGGCTCATTCTTAACTGTTGAAGCTGTAATGAAATTAGTAAGTAAAGATAACTACTTTCAAAACTATGAAGAATAGTTAAAAAGTTATTAAAACTAGATTTCTAGGTTTAAAAATAAATATGTTGTAGATGAATAATTGAAGTATTCATTTTGCTAATAGAACTAATATTTTGTATAATTTGTTCTAATTTAAGGTAAGTCTTTTACATAAGATGTAAAAGACTTATTTATATAGGTTTTTATATATTATGTAATGCTATAAGTAATCAAAATAAGCATTACAAACAAATTTATTTAATTAACACAATGTAAAGATAATTGACTTTTAATATGAGAGAAAAAAGTGGCAAATATTACTAATCGATTTGATTTATTAAAATTTTTACTTGGAGCAATTGCGATATTATTAACTGTTACAGTTATATACGGTGCTCTATTTTCAAATGCAAGAGTAGAAAACGCTCCTGTTTCTTTTGAAGAAATAAAAAAAGAAAGCTCTGAACTTACAACTAATTCAGAAAATACTGAAACAAAAAGTAATACCCAAAACTATGATAACAGTAATGTAGAAGAAAACACAGAAGAAACAAATACTGGTTACATAGATTTATTAGAAGACGATACTTCAAGTAATAACTCAGAAGATTTAACAACAGTAGTTGTAAATAATGAGAACGGTAGAGTTAAAACAGGAGTTGTAATTGAAGTTGAAGATGAAATAAACAACGATGATACTAATGCTTTTGTAAAAAATCCTACTGTTGTAGGAGATACTCCAGCTGAAGTTGCTAAAAAACAAAATCAATTAGAAAGTGAAGAAAAGAATACCGAAGAAGATTCTAATGACTCTTTAAAACAAAAAGCTTATCTTGCAAAACAAGAACAGCTAAAGCAAAAGCAATTAGCTCAGCAAAGAAAAAAAGAAGAATATTTAAAAAAGAAGCAAGCTCTTGAAGAACAAGCCAAAATAGAAGCTGAAAAGAAAAAACAACTTGAAGAAAAGAAAAAGAAAGAGTTAGAAGCAAAGAAGGCTAAAGCTCAAAAAGAATTAGAAGAGAAAAAAGAAGCTGAAGCTAAAAAAGTTACTTTATTAAAAAATACAACTGAAGCTAAAGTCTCTTCTGATCCAATGGATAGAATAAACGTAATCAATCGTAGTACAGCGACAGCAACTTCAGAAGTTGCAAATAGATATCTAAAGGTTGGTGTATATAGTTCTCTAGAAAGAGCTTATAGCGTTAAGAAACAAATTCAAAAAGCTCGTATTTCTTTAAATTCAGAACAAAGAAAGCAAATTGGCAAAAACTTTAGTATCAAGGTTGATAAGGTTGATTCTTTTTATCATGTAACCATCGGGCCTGCAAAGAATGATAGTGTATTAAATGCAATTAAGCCAAAGATTGCTAGTTTAGGTTTTAAAGATATGGTAATTATCAGTAAATAAAAGGATTTGTTATGACAAATAGTGTTAATTTAGAAGATATAGTAAGCTTTTGTGATAAATTCTTAGCAAACGATAATTACAAAGATTACAGTTTTAATGGTTTACAAGTTAATGGTAAACAAAAGATCTCTAAAATAGTAACTGGAGTTACCGCTAACATTGAACTATTTGAAAAAGCAAAAGAATTAAATGCCGACCTAGTGTTAGTTCATCATGGCTTATACTGGAAAGGGGGAGATCCTAGACTTGTTGGCGTTTTAGGAAACAGAATCAAGGCTTTAGGAGAAAACTCATTAGTTGCATACCATCTGCCTCTTGATGGTCATATTGAAATCGGCAATAACGCTCTAATTTCAAAAGCAATTGAAGCTAGTTCATACGAATATTTACAAACAAAAGAATGTGCAAATGTTGCTATGATTGCCAAGCTAGACAAGAGTATTAGTTCATCTGATATGAAGGTTAAACTTGATAAGTTCTTTAATAATGATATCAAGATAATTTTTGAAGCAACTAAAGATATTAAGAATGTTGCGATCTGTTCTGGTGGCGGTGGTTTTTTACTTGAAAACGACTTAACAGATATAGATGCCGTAATTGTTGGTGAAATTCATGAACAACATTTTCATTTAGCAAAAGAATTAGGTGTTACATTGTTTGTTTGTGGTCATCATGCAACAGAAATTTGTGGTATAAAAGCATTAGGAGAGGCTGTCGCAAAACAATTTAATTTAGAGCATGAGTTTTGCAACATCTTTAGCCCTGTATAAAAATAATTATTTAAAAAAGAAAACAAAAAATTAGGAATTACAATGATTGACGTAGCTGATTTGAGACGAGATTATGCTCAAGGTGGTTTAAGTGAATCTGATTTGACCGAAGAACCTATGGAACTTTTTGAAAACTGGTTAGGTCAAGCAATTGAGTCAGGTATTCACGACCCAACAGGCATGGTTGTAAGTACAGTTGATGAAAATGGTCAACCAAGCTCAAGAATGGTTTTATTAAAAAGCTTTGATAAAAATAGTTTAGTATTCTTTACGAACTATGGTTCTCGTAAGGCCCAACAACTAGAGAAGAATCCTAAGGTTGCAATTTTGTTTCCATGGTATATGTTAGAACGTCAGGTGGCGTTTTTAGGTACAGCAGAGAAATTATCAGCATTAGAAGTTGCAAAATATTTTACAAGCCGTCCGAAGTCTTCTCAAATTGGAGCATGGGTTTCAAAACAATCTTCAAAAATTAACGCAAGAAGTGTTTTAGAAAGTAAGTTTATGGAATTAAAGCAAAAGTGGCATAACGGAGAAATACCTGTCCCTTCATTCTGGGGTGGTTACCGTATTAAATTCCATAGTGTAGAATTTTGGCAAGGAAGACCAAGCAGACTACATGATAGATTTATTTATGAAAAGAATGAAGATTCAAGCTGGTCAATTTCAAGATTAGCACCATAACATTCTAAATTTACAAAATTGAAAGATATGCTTACTATTTTTATAAATATTAGTGGTAAGATAATATCAATATAAATTAAGGAGCTACACAATGACAACAAGTAATGAAGAAAGAGAACATTTAGCAAATGTTGTAAGTTCTGAAAATAATTTATCAATCGTTGATAAAGAACAAAGTTATATTGAAAAATTAGCTGATATTATCATTATGTATACAGAGAACGCAGGTTGCACAGTTGAAGTTGCAATGGATAAGCTTGGTATTAAAGATGCAGAGCAAAGAGCTTCATGTATGAATGTAATTGCTAACTTAGTTGATGCTTCATTTGTAGAGAGATTATAATTACAAATTCATGTTTGATAATAATTAAAATAACTTTTAATATTGCAACTTAAATTTTATTATTTGTTCCATCGGATTTTCAAGTACAGATAAGATAAGTTAACGTAAGTATATTTGTATATTATTTGTGTAAAAAGGCATAAAGTATCTATCTAAAATATTAGAGTACTTTTGCCTCTTTTTCAATGACCATATTCCCTAAAATTCCGTGAAAACCAAATTAACTCAGTTATTCGGCCATAACTCATCCGTCTTCCAACCGGAACAATAAATGTCGTCCGCAAATTGTCCTGTCTGAATACCACGGCAAGCCCACATTCTTCCGGCACGGTTTGGTACAGAGAATTCGTCCCATGCCCATGCTACATCACGCGGTTTTAATCCAGATAGATCAGAACTATAGCAACTTGTACCACCTAATCCTTTGCAGATTCCTTCATTAATTGAATTTATTGAATAACAATCTCTTACATGCATCATTTTGCAAAATCCTTCTCCAATACTCGTTACTGAGTAGCAAGAATCTCCGTTTCCTGCTTTACACAGAGCTTCACCAATTGTCCTTACAGAATAACAACTGTCTCCTTTAGCGGCTAGGCAAATACCTTCAGGTAATGATGATGCAGAGTAGCAGCTCTCCCCCTTATAGGCTTCACATACCTTTTTCCCTATTTGTGCATCACCCTTGAAATTATTGTCAGTGATTCCTGCTTCAATAATCTGTCTAAAAATATCTTTACCGACCTCTATATCTGCTGCATAAGCTAAATTCATAAAAAATAAACAAATCAATAACTGTATTAAAATTAAAATTTGTTTCATTTTGACCTCTACTAACAAATAAATTACTAATTAAGTTTTCTAACTTTAGATAAATAAAAATAACACATCGTATGTATTCTTTTTACACGAATAAATTATGAATCTTTATTAGGGATATTACATTAACTTTTTCTAAAGTTCAATGTATGAAAAATTAGAGTGATAAACTTGTCAAAAAATGTTAGTAGAGTTTTAGATGCAAATACCAAAAGAAAAATTTAGTATTTTAAAATAAAGAATTAGTATTTCTTATAAAATATAATACTCATACAAAATATAAAAAGATATTGGTCAAAATAAATTCGTAGATATAAAATTTATTTATATTTTATCTTTCTTTTTTAATACTATTAAAACACCAAGCGAAAAGACCGTAATACATAAGAGTTAATTCACTTGGATTAACGACATCAGCATTAGAACGATGACCAATAATATACATTAATGCTTCAAGCATTTCATTTGCAGTATATTCAACCGCCGATTCTTCAGGGATAGTGCAGATTTTATCCATAACAGTATCTGAAAATCCATTGTTAGCAAAGAATCTACATAACGCTACAGATAAGTACAAAATCTTTACAAATTCGTTCTCTTCTTTTATTTGCCACATTTGATGAATTTGAGGAATAAGATTTTGAGCTACAGCTTCAGATTGCTCAATTGAAGGATTATTTTGAAACAAACCTTTTTGAGTAAGATTAACAGTGATACCAATTAATACAGCTTTTAGTTCATGTTTATTAATTGGATATTTCTTTCTAAAATCTTTATAGACATCAATAAATTCTAAAACACTATCATTAAATGGAATCTCTTGTTCTTTTACAATAGAAGAATAATCCTTTTTAAATTGTCTTCCTACTTTTTTAGCTACAGATAAATCCTCAGCCCAAATAATACCTGCCAATTTTTTAAAGCTTTCTATTGGAGAATCCATCATACTCATATAGATAGTTCCTTAATTTAAAATTGTGTGAATATTACAATTAAGTTTTAATAAAATATTTACTTAGCTTTTTGGTTTTCACCATTTTCTATAACAGTTGAATATAACTCAATTGTCTTGCTATCTGTTTCAATGCCATCAGTTACTAATAACTTAATTACATTCTTATTCGAATCAACAATATTATGTACAAATTCTTGACCGTTGTAAGTAATATTGTCTTCGACTGTCCAAATGTATCTGATATTTTCAGGTTTTGCATTCTTAAAGATAGAACAGTTATTTATTACAACCTCATTTGCACTACATGTAATTTGATTACGCATTTGCTTGCATATAGCTCTTAAAGGTTGTTTTATACATGATTTATGGTTTGAAACTTTTACTTCTTTAATTGTAGTTACATCATATTGCTGATCTGATACAGTTAAAGATACAGTATAATTCCCAGGCTTCTCAAATGAAACGTCTAAGTGATGGTCAAAGAATACACGACCATCGCTTAATTCCCATTTGTAATCTAATGGATCATCGTCAATGTCTGTTGATTCGTTAATAAGCTTAACATTTAAATAATTAATCTCAGTCTTGAAGTTTGCTACAGGTTTATGATTAAGCTTAGTTGTTTTATGAAAATGGTGAAAGTAAAGCTCATCAATTATCTCAGAAACTGTGTAACCTTCATCTAAATAGCGTTGACCATGAAATCTAATTAACTCAAGTGTTTTTAAAATATCTTGTAAATTATAAGTTGTATCTTGTATTGATTCGTAATTGCTAGGTATTTTTCCTATTTTAACTAAAAGCTCTGCAGCTATTAATGGAATACCTTGAACTTTATTGTAATCTTCATATAACTCTTGAACGGGAACATTTAAAGCTTTTGCAAAGAAGCGCATAGCTTCTTGTTTAGTAATACAACTACCATTTTCAACAAAAGCTTGAGCAAAAGTACTATAAGGAGTTATATAGTTAGTTTGTCCAGCGACAGTATCAGACATCATGAACATATCATGTTGCATATGAGATAACTGACCATTTAAGTTATTGATTGAAGCATCCTTTTTAACAGTCACGATAATATGGTGAGTTATAAAAGAGTTATAAATAAATTCTTTAACCTTTAATATGGCGTTACCATTATTATCAGTTACTTGCTGTTCTATATTGTCATCGCAATGAAAATCGTAGTCAAAGTCTGCACATACAATAGCATTGCCTATATACCCATCCAATACTTTGACTTTTATATAGACATATTTTGAAGTATCGTTAATACCTGGAATTGATTTATGATAGCTTCTTAAGTTTAAAACAGTTATCTTGTCATCTAAACAACCACTCAACATTAAAGATGAGGAGATTATTATTGGTAAACAACAATAAGAAACAAATTGTTTATAGTTAAATTTAAATAAATTAAACAAGATAAAATCCTAAAACTAACAATTATTAAAACTGCATATGCATAACTTAATATAGCTATCGGTATTTAATAATAAACCTTAAAATAAAGTAGGGTAAATTGTACTACTTTTAAAAGCTAACAAATAATTAAAGTATAGCTTATTTTGTGAAGTATATCACACAAATGTTAAGATTAATGAAAAAAAGATAAAAATTCTAAATTGTTAGACAAAAAGAGTTTGCTGAATGCTAAAAATAGCTAAAAGATATACAATAATATTATTAACTTGCTTATATTTTCATAATTAGTTTTCTATTTTTTAACTAAATTTATCAGAATCATAGGTTGTCTACTCTTTGTTCTTTATAGTTCACTAATTAATAGTATAATAACACTTAAGATTATTAAAATGGATGATGAAAATGCGAGATACAGTCGTAATTGCAACGGTGAGCGTAAATACAACACCATTAGCAATAAACAAAAATATTGAATTAATTAAATCAGCATATTTTGAAGCAGTAGATAAAGGAGCTGATATTGTCTTAACACCTGAGCTTGCTATTACAGGTTATGGGCTCCAAGACATGTTCTACGTTGCATCTTCAATGAAAAAGATCCCTCAAAAAGTACTTGAGATGACAGATTTTGTAAGACCAAATACATATTTGGCAGTTGGTTTTCCATACTTAGTTGAAGGTGGTCAGTTATACAATGCTGTAGCCTTACTTACTCATAAGCAAGTATTAGGAATTGTTTTTAAACAAAATTTAGCAAGAACTGGTGTTCATTACGAACCACGTTGGTTCTCACCATGGCAACATCGTTCAGTTATAGATGTAGATTTTGCAGGTAACAAAGTAAAGGCAGGTGATCTTGTATTTGTTATCGATAATATTCGTATCGGTTTTGAAATATGTGAAGATTCCTGGGTTGCCAATAGACCAGGAAGATCTTTAAATAGAAGATTAGCAGATATCATTTTAAATCCTAGCGCTTCTCATTTTGCATTAGGAAAACAAAATGAACGTGTAATGTTTGTTTCAGAAGGTTCTAGAAGCTTTGGTGCTATTTATGTTTACACGAACTTACTAGGATGTGAATCCGGTCGTTCAATATATGACGGTGAAATGTTGATTGCATCGGGCGGAAAACTTGTTGCAATAAGCGAACGATTAAGTTTTAGTCCTTACAAAGTTATGCTTGCTAAATGCGATTTAAGAGTAAATAGAAGCATTAGACAACAATCAAGCATGCTTTTAAATGTTCATGACGCATATGAAGACGGTGTTTTATTTACAAATTTAGGTTTTAATCCTGAAAAACTAGACGTTCCTGTTACAAAACCATGCAACAATGTACAAGAAGATGAACATTTAATGGTAAGTAGAGCAGTTGCTTTAGGTTTATGGGATTGGATGCGTAAAACATATACCTCTGGATATGCATTAAGTTTATCAGGAGGAGCTGACTCTGCTTTATGTGCTGCTTGCGTTTATATTGCTCAAGCACAAGCCTTAGCAACACTTGGTATAGAAAAGTATTTAGAAGTATTAAAGTCTTGTTCTATTAATGTTAGAAAATTAGAACCTTCAGAAAGCGTAGAAACGTACTTAAAGTCTGTAGTAATGCCAAAGGTATTACTAACTTTATATCAAGGTTCAGACTTCTCTGGTGACGTAACCTTTAATGCGGCAAAGAGTCTAGCAGAAGAAATTGGAGCGTACCATAATTCATGGTCAATATCTAACTTAGTTAAAGAATACATTCGTCTTTCAGATGAGCTTACTCCTGATAATAAGCTTTCATGGGATAAGGATGATCTTGCTTTACAAAATATCCAAGCTAGAGTAAGAGCTCCAGGTATTTGGTTACTCGCAAATAGATTTAATAAACTATTAATGGCTACATCAAACCTTTCAGAAGCCTCTGTAGGTTATTGTACAATGGATGGTGATACCTCTGGGGTTATCTCTCCAATTGGGGGAATTAGCAAATCTAGAGTACTAAAAATCAATCGTTACATAATGGAACAAGGATATAAACTTCAAGATAACAATATCTTTGAAAAAGATATAATTTCTATTGAAGCAATGAAACATATAGTTTGCCAAGCTCCTACAGCAGAACTTCGCCCAGTAGAACAAACAGATGAAAAGGATTTAATGCCTTATCCTGTGCTTGATGAAATTAGACAAATCACTCAATGTGAAAACCTAACTCCAACTGAAGTATTTATAGAATTATGTAGAAGTGAGTTTGCTAACAACTATACAAAACAGCAAATTTTAGACTTCATAAGAAGATACTATCGTCTATATACTAGAAACCAGTGGAAACGTGAAAGATTAGCAGTTGGCTTCCATATCGAAAAGGATAGCGCAGATCCTAAAGCATTCCGCCGTTTCCCTGTATTATCTTCATGCTTAGCTGAAGAGTTAGAAGAACTAAATGCTTATGCAAGAAAACTTGATTTAGAGTAATTACTTTTAATTTTATTACAGAGTAATTATCATAAATTATAAAACCAAAACACCTCTAGAAGATATTATAAAGATATCACTAGAGGTGATTTCAAATGATTAATAAATGGCTTATAAGTTTATTTCTTAATCTTTATTTAAATAATCTTTGATAATTATTTTTCAACACAATATACATCAATTTTACTTATCTAAATTGATTATATTTAAAACAATTCAAATAAGTCTTTATATTGTCTCTTTACTTTTATTTTTGTAAAATACGCTTAATGTCAGATGAATAATCTATATTCATTTTAATAACTTTAATTTATGAGAAAATAAAATAGATGAATAACAAAATACAACAAGGTTTAAGTTTACAACAAGTAGAACTTAGTCGAAAAACATACGGAGAGAACGTCTTAACTCAAAAAAAGCTAGATTCATTTTGGGTGAAATTCGCAAAAGGTTTAACCGAACCAATGATTATAATTTTATTGGTTGCGTTAGCCATTCAAATTATTCTATTCATAATGGGAGAGACTCATTGGTTTGAACCGTTAGGGATTCTTTTTACAATTATTATTGCAAACTCTGTATCTGCGTATAGTGAAAAGAAACAAGAAGGTAAAGCGTCTGCACTAAAGAATGCTGAAGAATTAAAAGAGATTTCTAAAGTTATACGTGAAGGTGTACTTAAAGAAATTCATGTTTCAGAAATTGTTGTTGGCGATATTGTATATTTACAATCAGGGGATAAACTTCCTGCTGATGGTGAAATTATTCATGGCGAGATCAAAGTAGATCAAGCAAGCTTAAATGGTGAAACAGAAGAAGCTTTAAAGAAACCAGTCGATAATGAAAATAGTACATATAACGTAAAAGATTTATTAAACGAACACTACGCATATAGAGGAACTGTTGTATGTAGTGGGGAAGCATATCTTGAAGTTAAAGTAGTAGGTGACAAATCATTATTTGGGCAACTAGCTTTAGAAGTTCAAGAAAATACAAGAAGAACGCCATTACAAGTTAAGCTTGCTAAACTTGCAAAACAAATTTCAACATTTGGTTATGTTGGAGCCACATGTATTGTAGCAGCTATTTTAATTAAATTTGTTATAACAGAAGGCCATCCTGAAGATTTTTATAGTTGGTTTACCCTAATTATCAATGCTATAACAGTTGCTGTTACTATCATTATATGTGCAGTTCCTGAAGGATTACCAATGCTTACATCAATGCTTTTATCATTCCAAAGCATGAAGATGACAAAGGACAATGTTCTAGTAAGAAAGATCAATGGTTTAGAAACAGCTGGTAGCTTAAGCTTATTATATACTGATAAGACAGGTACTATAACTGAAGGTAGACTTTCAGTAGTTGAACTATTACTAGGCTCAAATGATAAATTTGATAACATCAAAGACCTACCTGATTTTCATAAAGAACTTTTAGTAATAGGTGCTGGTATTAACAACAGCTCTTCTGTAAGTGATGGGAAAGTTATCGGTGGCAACAGTACTGATAGAGCATTAATGAACATGCTTCTTGAAGCTAACTTAGATAAACAAATAGACAAGAGTAATGTTGTATTCTTCGAGCCATTTGATTCAGCTAAGAAATACTCAAGCGTTACAGTAAAGGGTGAATATAAAAAAGAAGAAGTTCAGTACGTTTATATTAAAGGTGCTCCAGAACGAATCATTGAAAATTGTTCTGCATACTATGATAAAGAAGGTAAAGTTGTTGAAATAGAAAATAAGGATTACCTATACAAGTATTTAGACGAACAAGCTGCACGCTCAATGAGATTACTTGGTGTTGCTAGAAAGATTAACAACTCAAATGAATTAGTATTAGTTGCTTTATTCTGTATCCGTGACAACGTAAGAGACGAAGCTGTTGACGCAATTAAAGAAGTAAAAAATGCTGGTATACAAGTTGTTATGATTACTGGTGACAGAAAAGAAACAGCTGTTGCGATTGCAAAAGAATCAGGCCTATTAGAAAACGATGATGAAATTGCATTAACTTCTGAAGAATTAGCAGCTCTGTCAGATGATGAAGTAAAAGCAATCATTCCAAAACTTAGAGTTGTATCTCGTGCATTACCAACAGATAAGAGCCGTTTAGTAAAGCTTTCACAGGAATTAAATCTTGTAGTTGGTATGACTGGTGATGGCGTTAACGATTCACCTGCATTAAAGCGTGCAGACGTTGGTTTTGCTATGGGAAGTGGCACGGAAGTAGCAAAGGAAGCAGGGGATATAACTATTCTTGATGATAACTTCCAATCAATTGGTAAAGCTATTTTATATGGTAGAACAATGTTTAAATCAATTAGAAAATTCTTAATTTTCCAATTGACTGTAAATATTGCTGCTGTACTAATTTGTTTTATTGGACCATTACTAGGGGTTAATATCGTATTAACTGTTACTCAATTGCTAATGGTTAATATTGTAATGGATTCTCTTGCAGCTATAGCGTTCGGTACAGAACCTGCCTTGAAACAATATATGCGAGAAAAACCGATCTTAAGAACAGCAAATATTGTTACAGGACAAATGTTTACACAAGTTGTTTACGGAGGTTTATACCTAACACTTGTTTGCTTAGCGATTCTATTTATAGACAGTGTTTCAAACATTGTACTAGGAGCTAAAGAGTTTATCGGTGAAAACGCTGAAGCTTCAAGAATTGAATACCTAAGAACATGTGTATTTGCTGTATTCATGATGACAATTACATTTAATGGTTTTAATGTAAGAACTAATAGTTTAAATCTATTAACTGGCATTGGAAGAAACAAGAATTTCTTATTAATCATGGCAATGATCTTTGCATTACAATTTGTGTTCATTACTTTTGGTGGCAAGATGTTCAGTGTTGTTCCATTAAGTATAGAATCATGGATTTCTTGTATTCTTATTTCATTATCAATTATTCCATTTGATTATGTAAGAAGAATAGTAACGTATGTGAAAGAAAGAAGGACTTTTAGATAGATTTGTATGAAGAGAGGATAAGTATATGATGTTTGAATGTATAAGAAAATTTTTTAGAAGAAATGATAAGCATATGATGTCTAAAGTGCCAGAAGGGAAAAATAATACTGAGCATACAAGTGAATTAAGTCAGGTTGTTACTGCTACAGCATTTGAAAAAGCGTACGCAGCATTCATTGACCAGGCTGATAAGAACGCATCATCTGGTAAAGCACAGGGTTCTAAAACGCCATACGGTTTTTCTGAGAAGCCTGAGTGTGATGGAGCGCATTTTAAGTCTCAATATGGTCAGGGGACGCCAAGTGCAGCACCATATATGAATTGGTTCGTTGTTTCTATTTATTATCTGCCGAATAGCGGAGATATCATTATGGGTATAGAAGAAGACAGATACTCGCATTTGAAGGAAATGTCAATAAAACCATTAAGATATGCTCAGATCGGAAATAAAAAAGTAAGTACAGCAGTATTTTATTCAACAAATAAAAGTAGCGTAGATTATGGTGAATTACATGAAAAGTTCATCAGTGTATGTGAAGAAGTTATGAGATTAGGTATGGAGTAAAATGTCTCTTGGAAGGCGACCGATTTGCACAAAGTGGTCGGTATGATTGTTTCATAAATAAAACCATTTCGTTTGTCGTAGGCTCCTCTCTCTGCCCTTTGGATGTGGAAGGAGCCTTGTAAATTTGTTGCTATTAACCTTGGCTTTAGTTGTGCTTATATACTGCAAGCAAAATATCCGTCTGACCAAAATATCTTATGTTTCCAATAAAACTTAGACAGGAAATTAGGATATTTCTGCCAAAGATAATAAGTTGTTGTAAATGTCCTAATAAATTCAAAACATTAGTTCTCATAAAAATATCTTTACTATAAATTACATTTTCTAACTAAAAGTATTTTGAATCAAATTATGCATTTTTGAAATGCTCTTTTTTTTACATTTATATTATGACATTAACAATGCGAAATGTATATTGAAAACATGAAATATGGCGAAAAATAACAAAAATATCAATTTGAGATTAAAGATCTATGGTGATGTGGTATAATATTAATATGCGTCATATAAAGGAGGGATATTATGTTATTACAGTTTTCGGTGGAGAATTTTAGATCCTTCAAGGAAAGAACCGTTTTATCATTAGAAGGTTCGTCGGATAATAATTTACCAAACAATGTGGTAGAATTCGGTAAAGAGAAGGTACTAAAGGTGGCAACTGTTTTTGGCGCAAATGCTGCGGGAAAAAGTAATTTGTTTTTAGCATTAACGGCAGCGATCATTACTGTAAAGAGATCAGATGTCAGACAGGTTGGAGAACCATTATATACAATTGTTCCATATTTGTTTGATAATGAATCGGCCAAGGAAACTACTTCTTTTGAATTTGTATTTGTTGCAGAAGGTAAGAAGTATGTGTATGGATATTCTGCTACGAATCAGAAGGTATGTACAGAGTATCTTTATGTATATAATTCTTCACGTCCAACAACTATTTTTGAAAGAAACGAGTCGGCAGAGGAAAAGTACACATTTACCAATCAGGCAGTAAAAACAAAATTAAAACCACTCACGGAGAGAAATACAGAGAATAAACTTTTTCTTGCGACAGCAACAGCATGGAATGCAGAATATACAAAAATTCCAATGATGTGGATCACGAATTCTATAAATACTTATGATACAAACTATGAGAACGCATTAAACATCACAGGCGATATGTTTGAGAAGGACTCTGACAATTCGCTTAGAATATTTACCAATAATATTCTTAAAGAAGCTGACATCAATATCTGTGATTATGAATTTGAAAGTCGAGATGTTCCTTTGGAAGGAGTTCCAGCGCTCGTACTAGCAAATCAGCCAGGTACTTTGCCAAAGATACGTGGCAAAGAGTATAAGATAACTACAAAACACATTATTGAGAATGGAGAGGGAAATAAAGAAGTTTTCACTTTGGGAATGCACTTAGAGTCACTTGGAACGCAGAAGATATTCTTTATGAGCCCGATTATAAAAAAGGCTTTTGAAACAGGCGAGACTGTATGCATTGACGAGTTCGATAAGAGCATACATCCAATGCTTGTTTGCTATTTAGTGGGACTATTTAATAATCCAGAGGTGAATATAAAAAATGCGCAGCTGATTATTTCTACGCATACCATGTCTTTGCTTAATCTTAATGATTTAAGACGAGACCAGATTTATTTTGTAGAAAAGAATCAAAAGACTGGCATTTCCGAATTATATTCACTAGATGAATTTTCACCTAGAACTCGTGAGGATATTAGAAAGGCGTACCTGCTTGGCAGATATGGTTCTGTACCTGATTTGGGAATGGGGGATGGCCTGTGGGATTAAACAAACATGGTTATACTCCTAAGAAACGTAATTCAAATAGTCGTAAGCGTAAGAAGATTATTTTTATTGCTACAGAGGGAAAGAATAAAACTGAGAAGCTTTATTTCAAGAAGTTTAACAGTGACAAGGTGCAGATAAGGTTTGCAAAAGGCGGCTCAACGGATCCTGTTAATATGGTGTTAGAATTACTTTCAGAATGTAAAGATATGGGGTTTGATCCGGAAGCAGGCGATACGGGATACTGTGTTCTTGATTCGGATTTTGTGGCCAGTAAAAATAAACAGATAGAGTTGGCTGATAAAAAAGCTAAAGATAATGCGCTATCCTTAATTGTTTCGAGTCCATGTTTTGAAATCTGGTATCTTTGCCATTATGATTATTCGACAAAGGCTTTTGGTTCGAATGAAGAAGTCATTAATGTACTTAAAAAGAAAATTCCTCAGTATGATAAAAACAAAGAAGATATGTACGAGTTGCTTCGGTCAAAACTGGATAATGCTGTTTCGAATGCAAAGAGATTGGAGAAATATAATATTCAAGGTGGGAAGATTCCACATACAGTTGAATTTATGCCAAGCACAGAAGTGTACCGCATTATTGAAACTATAATGGAAGCGGAAAATGCATAGAGTTCATTTACCGAAATTAACACATAATTTCAGTATCTAGAATTTTAAAGAGCTAGTATTTGTACTAGCTCTTATCATTGTTAAAGAATTTCTTTGTTGTTTGAATACAGTAGTCCTTTGTATTGTCATTATCAATTAAATCGTCTTTATTAAATGAGACTGTAGGTAAATCGATTCTTAAAGCTTTAAATAAATCTTTTTTATATTCTACAAATAACCGTTATTAAATTGAGTAACCATTATGTTATTAACCTTTGCCAGAACCTTATGGTCGCAATCATATATAAGTCTAAAATTATTATTTATAAAGCATCAAGCATTAATACACAAAAATACAATCTATTAATACACAAATTTATTTTTATGGTTTTATTTTTTTTGTATGAAATTTTATTTCCAGTAGTTAAATTTCTTTCGTTGTTTTTGCTTATTTAATGAAGAAAAGACAATATGCATACAATTTGTAAATATTGAGCCTGCGTATATAGTTATAAACAATACTGTATATAACAGAGCTTCTGTAGTTAGAATTAAACGTAATAAAAATGGCTCTTCACGGATTTGTCGGGAGTCCTATGGTCGACTTATACCTAATCAATGTAAAGAAATAGTCTTCATCTCGGTAGCCATATGCTATACGTTTGGCTACCTTAATCTTATTATTCATCCC
>JAXJQF010000132.1:0-9886 GCA_036311285.1 Ruminobacter sp.
AATAATAATTTTTTCTTGCATAAAATGTGTTTCATATATATAATACGCGGCTATATTGTTAAGTTTTTTTATAGACTTTCCAAACGTATGGTTTGAGAAAGCTAGGAGATAGAGATGTACGCAGTTATTTTAACTGGCGGCAAGCAGCATCAAGTAGCAGTAGGTGATGAATTAGCTGTTGAATTATTAGCTGACGCTGAAGTAGGTAAGTCAGTTGATTTTGATAAGGTGCTTATGGTTGCCGATGGAGACAATGTAAAGGTTGGTGCTCCATATTTAGAAAATGGTAAGGTTGTTGCTGAAGTTGTAGCTATCAAGGGCGGAGATAAGGTTAAGATTACTAAGTTCCGTCGTCGTAAGCACTTCGAAAAGGTAACAGGTCATCGTCAGTGGTTCACTCACGTGAAGATTACTGGCATTAACGCTTAAGGAGAATTAAAGATGGCTCATAAGAAGGCTGGTGGTAGTTCCCGTAATGGTCGTGACTCAAACGCTCAACGTTTAGGTGTTAAGGTATACGGTGGTCAATCTGTATTAGCAGGTAACATTTTAGTTCGTCAACGTGGTACAGCATTCCACGCTGGTACAAATGTTGGTTGTGGTAAGGATCATACTTTATTTGCAACTTCAGCTGGTACTGTTGTTTATTCACAAAAAGGCCCTAAGAATCGTAGATTCGTTAGTGTTATTGCTGAATAATACCATATAGAACAAACGAAGAGTCAACCATTATTCTATGGTTGGCTCTTTTTTAATATGTGTTGGTATATATTTTTTTTGTTTAGGATGTTATATGAAGTTTGTAGATGAAGCACAAGTAAGAGTAGAAGCTGGTGATGGCGGCAATGGATGTGTAAGTTTTAGACGAGAAAAATATATACCAAAAGGCGGTCCAGATGGCGGTGACGGCGGTGATGGTGGAGATGTGTATTTATTAGCTGACGCAAATTTAAATACATTAGTTGACTATCAATTTAAGAAATTCTACAACGCTGGTCGCGGTGAAAATGGTCGTGGTGCAAATTGTACAGGAGCAAGAGGTGAAGATATTATTTTACCTGTTCCTGTAGGTACTCGTGCAATTGATGCTGACACAAACGAAGTTATTGGTGACTTGTTAAAGAATGGTCAGAAGCTAATGGTAGCTAAAGGTGGTTTCCATGGTTTAGGTAACACAAGATTCAAAAGTTCGGTAAATAGAGCACCTAGACAAAAGACAGATGGAACTCAGGGTGATAAGCGTTTTATTCGTTTAGAGCTTATGTTATTAGCTGATGTAGGTATGCTAGGTTTACCTAATGCTGGTAAATCCACTTTTATTAGCTCTGTAAGTGCAGCAAGACCGAAGATTGCTGACTATCCATTTACAACTCTTATTCCATCATTAGGTGTTGTAAGAATGGGGGAAGGTAAGAGTTTTGTTGTTGCTGATATTCCTGGACTTATTGAAGGAGCTGCAGACGGTGCAGGCTTAGGACATAGATTTTTACGTCACTTAGAACGTTGTCGTGTTCTTTTCCATATTGTTGACATGGCTCCTGTTGATGGTTCATCTCCTGCTAATAATATTAGAGTAATTGAAGATGAATTATTAAAGTATAGCGAAGAATTAGCTAAAAAACCTAGATGGTTAGTGTTTAATAAGATGGATTCTTTAATGGAAGATGAAATCGAAGAAATTGTTCAAAATACTTTAAAAGAGTTAGATTTACCTCAAGATACTAAATATTTTGTAATTTCTGCTGCGACTGGTCAAAATGTAAAAAATCTATTAGCAGAAGCTATGGACCTAATTGAAGAAATTCAAACTCAAGAAAATGAAAGACAAGCTGAAGAAGAAGCTCAAGCAAAGAGTTCAAGTTTCGTTTGGACTAGTCCAAGAGAAAGAATGTCTCAACGTGTTCATGATGATTGGGAAGATGACTGGGACGAAGATTGGGATGATGAATTTGAAGATGATTTAGATGATGTATCAGAAGGTTTTGAAGATTTTGATGAAGAATACGATGAAGATTTTGATGAAGAGTATTCAGATGACGAAGAATCAGACGAAACAGATGAAAACAACAATAAGTAATAATTCTAATATATAGGTATAAGATGATTTCAGTAATAGTTGCTCATACTAACAACTTTGTAATCGGTAAAGATGGAGGAATGCCGTGGCAGTTACCAGCTGATTTAGCGTATTTTAAAAAAGTTACAATGTCTCATCCTGTTATTATGGGAAGAAAAACTTTTGAAAGTATTGGTAGAGCGTTGCCAGGTAGAACTAATATTGTAATCTCTAGAAACAAGATTGAATTACCAGAGGGTGTATTGCTTGCTAATAGCATTGAACAAGCTATTTCTTTTGTAGATAAGGAAATAGAATGTTTTGTTATTGGAGGTGGTTCAATCTACAAAGAGGTAATTAAATATGCAGACCGCTTATATATTACAAAGATTCATGCGAAAATAGAAGGTGACACTACATTTCCAGCATATGATGTAAATGATTATCAAATAATAGCATCTGAAGAACGAGCAAAGGATGAAAAAAATTCCTTTGATTTATCATTTATTGTATATGAAAAAAAACAGTATAAATAGCTTAAATACAGTCATATATTTATAGAAATGTATAAAATAAAGAAATCAAGCGTTTGCTTGATTTTCTTTTTTGTAATTTTTTAAATCTTTGGTTGTTAAGAATGATTGTAAGCTTTAGTATCGTTAACAACTTTAGATTTTGATTTTACTTTTAACTGAGTAGAACTTCTTCGTGTCGTAACACCACATAGTAAGCTTATTTCCCCATATGCAGCCAGTGTCTAGAGCTATCGCGTTTGGATGAGTACATTTTCCTCCAAGAGAGGCCCAGTGACCAAAAACAAGGGTAAACTTTTCATCTTCGTCAAATTTAACGTTTGGTCTCATTTCATACCAAGGGTATAGATTATCTTTCTTAGCTTCCTCAGGGGAGGATTTATTTAAAAAGTCTAAATTATAGTTCTTATCGCAGAATCTAATTCTAGTAAAAACATTTGTGATAAAACGCCATCTTGGTATTCCTGTTAGGGAATCATCCCATTTAGGTGGTTCGTTACTATACATATGCATTAAAAAGAAATCTTGAGTTTGATGATCTCTTAATAAGTGTTCTACTTCCTTAGCATACTTTTGAGCATCATTAATTGACCATTGAGGTGCGATACCTGCATGTACAACACAAAGGTTTTCTGTTGGATGACTATACATTAGAGGAAGAGAGAAAAACCAGTTGATAATTTCATCAAGTTTTTCGCTTTTTAATAGCTGTTCTAGTTGGTCTCTTTTTTTAGCTTTGTTTAATTTTCTGCAAATTGCTAAAAAGTTTAAATCGTGGTTTCCTAAAACACAATGAGCTTTGTTACCTAATTGTCTTATAAATTGAATTACTTGTAAAGGTTTTGGACCGCGACCTAAAATGTCACCTGTGAATATAAGTTCATCTTTTTTAGGATCAAAGGATACTAGTTTCAATAATTCTTGTAATTCATCATAACAGCCGTGAACATCTCCAATACAATATATAGACACTAGTAATCCTCCTTAAAACAACAAAATGATATCATAATTGTTTTGATTTATAACCATTTCTTGTTTTTTTGTACTTTAAATTGCTATGACTGTCATGTTAAGAATATTTTAGGAAGTTATAAGAAAATATATAAGAATTATTACATTATATAAGCATATTGATTTAGTTTATTGCTTAGTTGGTTAATTTTTGACTATTTGTTTTAAATCAAAATTTTTTATTTAATTTATGTAATAGTTTTGGAAATTTGAAAAATTTTTCTTAGTATTAAAGTAATATCTCTGAAATATACCACTTTATGCTACATGAAAATTTAATGCTATTAAAATTTTTGAGCATAAAATTATAATAATTAAAAGGAATCAATATATGCTACATTCTAAAGCTCCCAAAGGTTTTACGTTAATAGAATTAGTTGTTGTTATTGTAATTTTAGGAATACTTGCAGCTTCCGCGATGCCTAAATTTATGGATTTACAAAGGGATGCTAAAATTGCAAAACTAGAGGGGTATGCGGGAGCGTTAAAATCAGCTGTTAGCATGGCTCACGCTAAAGCATTGATACATAGTGAATTAAGCTATGTTTGTATTTCAGAAAGTAAGGTAGATCCATGTCCTGCTGATTACCAAGTGCCATTAACTGGAAATCGATATCCCAAAGCGGGGATTATTAGAGCCATTGTAGGTTGTTCTATGGCATGTGATGGTTCTTTAAGACATTGTAGTCCACCTGTCGGGTGTGCAAATAAGAAAGATGTTGATATAGTTTATACTACAACATTTGGAGATCAGAGCGTTATAACTGCTTTATACGTTCCATACCACTTGATCGAACAAAGTGGAAGTAACGAGGAAGCATTAGCACAAGCAAGAAGATGCGGTATTTAATATAAATATACTGAAATTCCTAGCTATGTTCAAATTGTGCCAAAAGTTGAAATTCTTTCTGAAGGTTGTTAATTTTTACATAGTATAACTTGGTAACTTTATTGAATTTAAATTGTGCAGGCATTCTAAAAACTTTTAATGCTTGTAGATAATAATGTTATCTATGTATTCAGCAGGAATATATTTCTTTTTAAGATTTTGCTCTTAATATCCTTGTTGATATATCCTTGTACATCAAAAAACTGTGTATAAACAGTGATGAAGCTTTATTATAAAATTATTGTTTAGTGTATTTTTGTAATTTAATTTGCTATGATTGTTATGTTAATTGAAAATCTTTAACAAATACAAATTTAATAATGATACATATTAAACAATAAGGTGGATAAATGCCTAGAATAAAAAAGGAATTTATAGAAAGATTATTAGAACGAGTGGATATTGTTGATGTAATCGGTTCTAGAATAAAATTAAAGAAGTCAGGAACTAATTATTCAGCATGTTGCCCATTTCATAATGAAAAAACACCAAGTTTTGGCGTTAATCAACGAAAGCAGTATTTTAATTGCTTTGGTTGTCATGAAGCTGGTACAGCTATCACCTTTATTCAAAAATATGACAACATTTCATTTGTAGAAGCAGTAGAAGAGGTTGCTTCAATTGCTGGAATAGATGTTGAATATGAAGAAAATAATAAAAATGAACCTTATGTTAATAAGGAAATAGCAGCAGATTATTATTTTCTAATGGATCAGTGTGTAAAGTTATATCAAAAAGCATTAGCAAATAATAAGACAGCTCAAGATTACCTATCAAATCGAGGTATATCTAAAGAAACTATCGATAAATACCAAATTGGATTTGCTCCAAATGAATGGGAATATGTTAAACAAAACGTTGGTAAAAATGACCCCAATAAGTTAAAAGCCTTACATGAACTCGGCATGATCAAAACCTCTGAAAGTGGTAAAGTTCATGATATGTTCAGAAATAGGGTGATTATTCCTATAAGAGATAAAAGAGGGCGTACAATAGCTTTTGGAGGTAGGGTTTTAGATAATTCTAAACCAAAATATATAAACTCAACAGAAAATCCTATTTATTCAAAGGGGCGTGAGTTATTTAATCTAGACTATGTACGTAAAGTTAGTCGTAACCAATTAGATAGGATTATTATAACTGAAGGATATATGGATGTTATATCCTTAGATCAGCATGGTGTTTGTAATGCAGTAGCTTCTCTAGGTACTGCAACAACCATTGATCAAATAAGCTTACTATTTAAAAATACTAACAGGATTGTTTTCTGTTATGATGGTGACAGTGCAGGGCGTAATGCAGCGTGGCGTGCTTTAACGATTGCAATTAAATCTCTTCAAGATGGCAGAGAATTAAGTTTTATATTCTTGCCTCCAGAACACGATCCAGATACTTTAGTTAGAGAAATGGGGGCAGATGGTTTTAATCAATATTTAGATAAAGCAATGTCATTATCTGACTATATAGTTTCAGAGCTAGCTCCAAAACATAATTTAACTAATGATAATGCTAAAAATAGTTTTTTAAATGAAATAAAACAATTGATTTCAGCTATCGATGCTCCAATTACTAAAGAAAACATAGTAAGTAAGGTTGCTCCTTTAATCGGTTGGCCGATTGAAAGAGTAAAGGATTTGCTAACTTCTACAGCTAATTTGACTACAGAACAAAAATTAGTAGAGGTAAAAACTACAGAGAATAATCAATTAAAGATGACAAATCTTCGTCTTTTAGTTGCTTTTTTAATTCAAAATCCTTTTATGGTAAATGAAATCCCTCAATGTGAATTATTATGTAATTTAATAAGAACCTACGCAGACAAAAGTACGCAAATTGTACCTGATTTAATTGATATGCTTTTAAAGAAGCCGAATATAACAACTGCAATCATAGTGGAACGTTATAGAGATACACCTTTTGAAAAGCTAATGAAACTTTTAGCAGAGTATAATTTACCTAATGATTTAACTAATGTTAATATCATGACTGTCGATATGCTTACATATATTCAAAATATACTTAAAAAGAGTGTAGAAGACCGTCTAGAATTTTTAAATGCGAATTACATTAGTAAAAATAATAGCGATCCAGCGCTATTTTTAGAGTATATTGAATTACAAAAATTAATTAAAAAAGGGTAAAAATTTTAATTGATTAGAAAAAAAGTCTATTTTGTGTTACAATTAGAATGGATTTTTATCGATTAATGTTTACATAATCTTAAAATATTAACGAAAAAATTAGGTTAAGAAGTCTAAGCATTTATGTTTAGGCTTTATTGTGTTTATTTGATAGCTAAGTATATAGTTCATAAAGCCCTTATATTCTGTCTTAAATTAGTTAGATTTGTATTTTTTATATCTACTAAAATGAATTCGATTACAGTGTACAGAAATTCGGCTGTTGGGCAATGGTTTAATTCTTTCAAGATCGTAAAACTTAAAGGTTATACATAATGGAAAACACCCAATCAAGCACATCAAGTTCTTTAAAGCAATTATTAAAGGACGGTAAAGCAAAGGGATATCTTACTACATCTGAAATTACAGAAAACTTACCACCAGAATATCTAGATTCAGAAAAATTAGATGAATTTTTCCAACGTTGTGTTGAAATGGATATTCAAATCTGTGAAAAGCCGCCTGAAACAGATGATTTAATCTTCAATCAAACAGCTGCTGAAGCTGAAAATATAATTTCAGATATTGGTAGAACTACAGACCCAGTTCGTATGTATATGCGTGAAATGGGTAGCGTAGGCTTGTTAGATAGAAAAGCAGAAGTAAATATAGCAAAGAGAATTGAAGAAGGTATTAATCAGGTTCAAAGTTGTGTAGCAGAGTATCCTAGCGCAATTGAATTTGTTTTAAAGAAATATGACGGATATTTAGAAGGTCAATGCCGTTTAGCAGACATTATCACTGGTTTTGTAAATACTGATGATACTATTTCTGAAGAAGAATTAGAATCAATGTCAGATGACGTTATCGATGAAAATTTAGATATTGATGGATCTATTGATGACCAAGATTCATCTGACACTATTGATGATGACGAAGATGATAGTGTTGTAAGTTCTGGAGATGATGAATCAGATGATGGTGATGATGAAAATGTCGACTCTGATGATTTAGCAGCTCAAGATGATGATTCTGGTCCAGATCCAGAGCTAGCTAAGAAGATGTTTGAAGACCTAAAGGCTCAATACACTGAAACTATTAAGTGTATTGAAAAACATGGTAGAGCGTCAAAGAAGACTCAAACTGCTATTGCTAAATTAGCAGAAATCTTTAAGCAATTTAGACTTGTTCCTAAGATGTTCGAACAATTAATTAAGAACATCAGTGACGTTATGGATAAGGTTAAGGTTCAAGATAAGGTTATTCGTGGTATCTTAATCAAAGAAGCAGGTATGAAACCAGATGAATGCCGTCAACGTTATAATGAAACAAAGAAAGAAGCTTCAAGAGAATGGTATGACAAGCTTATTAAGTTAAAGAAACCTTATGTTGAAAAGGTAAAGATTCGTGAAGGCAGAATTTTAGATGCTATTGAAGCTTTACACCAAATTGAACAAGAAACAGGTTTAACAATTTCGAAGATCAGAGAAATTAATACAACCATGACTATTGGTAATACAGCTGCAGCAAGAGCTAAAGCTGAAATGGTTGAAGCGAACTTACGTTTGGTTATTTCTATCGCTAAGAAATACACAAACCGTGGCTTACAGTTCTTAGATTTGATTCAAGAAGGTAATATCGGTTTGATGAAGGCTGTTGATAAGTTTGAATACAGAAGAGGTTATAAGTTCTCTACATATGCAACATGGTGGATTAGACAAGCTATTACAAGATCTATCGCGGATCAAGCTAGAACAATTAGAATTCCTGTTCATATGATTGAAACAATCAACAAATTAAACCGAGTTTCTCGTCAAATTCTACAAGAAAATGGTCGTGAGGCAACACCTGAAGAGTTGGCTAAAAGAATGGGTATTCCAGAAGAAAAGATTCGTAAGGTTATGAAGATTTCTAAGGAACCTATGTCTATGGAAACTCCTATTGGTGATGATGAAGATTCACATATTGGGGATTTTATTGAGGACGAAAACATTAAATTACCAGCAGATGTTGCAGTAACAGAGAGCTTAAAATCTGTAACTGAACAGGTTTTAGCTGCGTTAAGTCCGAGAGAAGCAAAGGTATTAAGAATGCGTTTTGGTATTGGTATGAATAAGGATTGCACTCTTGAAGAAGTAGGTAGACAATTTGATGTTACAAGAGAACGTATTCGTCAGATTGAAGCTAAAGCTTTAAGAAAGTTACGTCATCCAAGCCGTTCAGAACCATTAAAGAGTTTTTTAGATGATTAAAATTTGATCTATTAAACTTAAAATTTAATAAAAGAGCTATTATTTGAAAAAGTAATAGCTTTTTTTGTAGACATCTTAAAACTGAAACTGTATAATGCATTCATCTTTTTTAGTGGCCCATTAGCTCAGTCGGTTAGAGCAGACGACTCATAATCGTTTGGTCCCCTGTTCAAGTCAGGGATGGGCCACCATCTAAATAAAATAATCTCTATGCATAATCCTATTTTAAAAATCGAATCAATTTCATCATCAGGCGATGGTATTGCGTATTTAGATAATAAAAAAGTCTTTATTAAGGACGTTTTAATTGGTGAAGAAGTTGAAGTAAGATTAACTGAAGTAAAAGATAGTTATGCACAAGCTGAGGTTATAAAGTACTTAAAGAGATCATTATATAGAACTCCTTCAATATGTGCTAACAACTGTGGTGCATGTCATTACCTATGTTGTTCGTATGATTATGAAATTAAATTAAAGCAACAAGAGGTATTTGAATGCTTTAATAAAGATTTAGATTTTGTTGCACTTTACCAAAATTCAAGTAATCTACCTTTTGAAAGGATGGATAATCCTTATAATTACAGAAACAAAGCTGTATATGCAATTTCATATATAGGCAATCAATTAATGGTTGGCCTCTATGAAACTCGTTCACATTCAATTGTAGAGATAAAAAATTGTTGCTTAGAAGCAATGTGGATAAACACGTGTAGAGACTCAATTAAAGAGTTTTTGTTAAGCAATAAAGAATATCTTCAAAAATTTTTATCATCCTTAAAATATCTATTTTTTAGAGGAACAGATGATTCTGAAAAGATTGTAGTATTTGTTGTTAACAATGAAGATTCAGTTAAAGAATTACAGAAATTTGATTTGCTAACAAATCTGCAAGAATTATTACAAGAGTCAATTCAGAAGATATTTTCATTAGATGAATTTAAATATAAAGCAATGATAAATATCGTTGTAAATATTAACACTTCAGAAGGTAATAGAATTTTAGGAGATAAGAACATAACTTTAAG
>JAXJQF010000133.1:0-4633 GCA_036311285.1 Ruminobacter sp.
CATTTAAATAGTGTTGCAAGTCTTATTGAACTGTAATGATCTTCTTTCCAAAGTCGATACATCTCGACTTTATCTTCGTACGTAAGCTTCATAAATATAACCCCCGAAGTTTTGTTCAACTTTCGGGGGTCACTCTAAAATTATTAGGGACTTCGTTTTAAAATTTACTAATTTTTATAATTTAGTAATGATACTATTTATATCAGTTTAATAAAGGTTGAATTCTTTTCTTGTTTTTAATTCAAGATTATGCATGTTTGCTTCCGCAGCAACCTTGTTTAAAATAGCTTTAACAGCATTTTCTATTGCAGAGTTCTCTCTATAGTCAGTATCAAATATCATCGAAACTCTATGACCTCCACAAGCTATATCTTGAACTCTCTCTTTACTTCCAGGAGTTTGAGAGTTGTACACAGCAATACAATTTCCACCAAGAGACTTCATAAGTCTAAAGCATGGTATATCAGTTGAACCATCTCCAATAAATAGCATTCTTTCAAATGGTATTGGGCGTTCTTCATTTGGAATAAAGGTATTGATTAGCTTTGTATCATTTTCGTCAAGAGCCCCTTTATTTATTCTAAAAAGGTACTGAGTTTTGGTTGTATAGTTGATAGCAAGAGCAGGCCAACAAGCTACACCATTAGCATCATACATAAAACTTGAAGCAAATATTTTTTTGAATTTATCTGCAATCTGAGTGCCTTCTATGATTTCTCGAAGGCCAGATGAAATAATATAATGTTCTACATTGATATTTAGTGATTTGCCATATTCTGTAATTCTATCAAACCATGTAAGTACACCATTAAAGAAGTTGATAGTTTTTCCATTTTCCCTGAAATCATCATATCTGATAGGGATATCAGATGAAGACGCTTTCTTTAACATTAGATACATGTAGGTTAATATAGGGTCTGATCTATGTTTAATCGACAACTCTTGAGCTTCTTGCCAGAATTCTTCACTTGATAACCCTAGTCTTGGAATAAAATCGTATTCTTGCATATTGTCAGGACTTAAGGTTCCATCAAAATCGTACGCAATTGCAAATGTAATAGAATTGTTAGATTTCATAAAACAACTCCTTCTTTTTTAAAACTCTAGATTAATAATTATTCGTATTAATATAGTTTAATATTTTCTGGAACAGAAAAACTTGGCATAGATTTAAATTCTAGAAATTCATTTGTAATAGGGTGATAAAAAGACAAATACCCAGCATGTAAGCATAATCTTTCTACACAGTCTCTATATTCAGAAGTTGCATATAGATGGTCTCCTAAAATTGGATGACCTAATTCTTTCATATGAACTCTTAACTGATGAGAGCGACCTGTATGAGGTTTTAATCTTACAAATGTTCGTTCTTCATCTTGCCATAAAACTATGTAGTGAGTTATAGCTTCTCGACCATTTTCATAATCTACATGTTGTAATGGTCTATTTTCCCAATCTGTACATAGAGGTAAATTAACGATACCTTCTTGTTGTTCTAGTTTTCCACCTAACCATGCGTAATAAATTTTACCAGTTTTTCTTTCTTGAAATTGCTTACCTAGTCGACCAGTGCATAGTTTATTCTTTGCTACCACAATAATACCAGAGGTGCTCATGTCCAAACGATGTACAGCATTTGCGTCAGGAGCTAGGCTTCTGACTCTACTTAATATACTGTCGTTATGTTCTAATGCTTTTCCTGGAACACTTAATAAACCACTAGGCTTGTCTACAACAATGATGTTGTCATCCTCATATAAAATATCTAAAAATGGTTCTTTAGGTGGGTTATATATAAATTCTTTTTCTTGTGTCATTTTCTAATCTTTTAAAAGAGAAGATAACTCGTTTATCCATGTTTCATGGTTGTTGAGTATTAGATTAATTTTATCTTCTAATTCCAATAATTCAGGTTCAACATCGTCGATATTATTATTTTCTTTTATATTAATTTCGATAGTGTTGCACAATGTCTTAATATTATTTAATCCACAATAAGCAGCTCCGCCTGCAAATTTGTGAATAATCTTTGCTAATTCAAGAGGTTGTATTGTATCTTTATGTGTTAATTTTTCAAGTACTTCAGGAACTGACTTGATAAAATCTTTTAATAAATTGATTGCTAAATCAGGTTTGTTTGCACTCATTCTTAATGCTTGTTCCTTTGACCATAATGTTTGGTCACTATCAAGTATTGAAGCATCTAATGGTGTTGATAATGTATTGTTTTGAGTAGCTTGGTTGTAGTTAATTAAATCTACATTTGAATTATCAATACAATACTTGTTAATAAGTTCTTTTAATTTAACATCATCGATTGGTTTAGATAAATAATCACTCATGCCGATTTCATAGAATTTACGCTTTTCTTCTTCCATAACTAATGCAGTAACAGCGATGATTGGAGTATTTTTATTGGTGTCATTTTGCTTAATTAACTGTGATGCTGTTAGTCCATCCATGATAGGCATTTGAATGTCCATAAATATTAAATCAAATTCAGTATTTAAGCACATTTTAACCGCTTCTTTACCATTACTTGCAGTAGTCACGTCTGATACGATTTCAGAAAGAAGTGTTTTTATTAACATAATATTAGTAGTATTGTCGTCAACAGCAAGGATGGAAGCTCTAATTAAGTTGTTCTTCTTTTGGTATGTAGAAGACTTAAATTCATTTGTTTTAATAGGAGTTTGTTTGCTTGCAAAAGAAGGAGGAACTATCTGCTTAATAGTATTATCTTTCTTTGCAGAATTATTTTCTTTTTCATCAATATTACTTGAATCAGTTAAGTTGTTTAACAGTTTTTGTGGTTCAATTGGTTTAGTCATCACCACAATTTTATTGTTGATATCTCTTATTGAGTTAATAACATCAGTATTTAAGGTGTTAACAGCAACTATAATCTTATCTAACTTATCAGTGTCGATTGTACTAAATTCGTTGTAGAATTGAGAGAAGTCAAAATCATGCTTTAGACCAATGATTAAGAACTTAGGTTGGTCTTTTCTACTGATCGAGTTGAATGGAGTGATGCTTGACATTGTAATCACTTCCATTTGCCAGATGTCTAGCATGTTCTTAATTGAATCTCTTACCCACGTGTTGGATTCAATTAAGGCAATCTTTTGATTTTTAACCTTATTTAAGCGTAAGTCTCTGCCATTTAATGGACTAATCCCTTTGTTTAGAACAAGGTTAAATGTAAATTCGGAGCCTTCTCCTAATTCAGATTTTAACTCAATCTTCCCGCCCATTTGTTCGATTAAGTGTCTAGTAATAACAAGACCTAAGCCTGTTCCACCATATTTTCTAGAAATAGATGCGTCAGCTTGGGTGAATGGGGTAAATAATGCTTCCTTTTGTTCAGGAGTAATGCCAATGCCAGTGTCTTTTACGCTACACTTAATATTTGTTTTATGAGGTCCTGTATTAGTTTTCGTGTCAACTGATATTTCTAGAGCAACGTTACCTTGTTGTGTAAATTTTAAAGCATTACCAATTAGGTTTACTAAAATTTGTTGAATACGGATAGGGTCACCAATGATGTAGTCATGTACATCCTTTTTGATAGTGATTGTTAATTCAAGACCTTTTTCATAAGCATTTGGTGAAAGTATTTTTACTGTATCGTAACAAATTCCTCTAAATGAAAATGGGATTTTTTCAAAGACCATTTTACCTGTTTCAAGTTTAGAAAAGTCGAGGATATTGTTAACGATACTTAGTAAGTTTACAGCACTTCTTTCAATTGTACCTAAATACTCTAGTTGGTCAGAGTTCAAAGAACTCTTGTTTAATTGTTTTGTAAAGCCAAGTATACCATTTAGTGGAGTACGTAACTCATGAGACATGTTAGCTAAGAATTGAGATTTAATTTGAGAAGCTTCGACAGCTCTATCATTAGCGAGTTCTAATTCTTTATTTTGATGGCTTAGTTTTTGTAAAGTGTTTCTCAAATCATTGGTTGCTAAGTCTACACTATATTGCATTTCATTATGGGAATCAGCCATAGTATTAGCCATTGAGTTAATATATGTTCTTAATCTTTCTAATTCACCTAGCATTACACCATGAACTTTTGTATCTACGTTGCCTTCTCTTATTTCGTAGATTGCTGTACTTATTTTATTTATAGGGTCAATGATAATTTTATTTAGATTAAAACCAAAGATAAGACTGATAAGTAACCCAAAAACAAATAATACAGAAGCAACAGATATATCGCCATAAATTTCAGTTACTGTTTGGTTTCTTAAGAAATATATGCAAACATAACCAACTACTTGTCTAGGATAATCTAATTTAGGATCTTGAAATTCAGTAAGGTTTTGAGAGCTATTTGATGTTTCATTATTAGCAGTTGAAAAATTGGTATTATAAAGAGACAAAACATTTGAATCATCGTGCACATAAATAGGCATTCTCATGATTATCCCGTCGTTTACGTATTCAACGCTTTCGTGTGGATAAATATAATCATTATTTCTCTTATCAAGTTTAAATAATGATATTTCAGGTATAACACTAGATGTTGCAAGCATCTTGTTATTTTTGTCAAAAACTGAAATTGCTAATATGTTTCTTGAATTAGCATGATGAGCGTCGTTTATTAATCCTTGTAAAATTGGTA
>JAXJQF010000134.1:0-5950 GCA_036311285.1 Ruminobacter sp.
AGTAGAGCTTTAAGAAAAGATCTTAAAGAAATGCGTGACGAAGAAGTTATTGATGCTACTACCTATCGTAAATTATACAAAATGGCTAAGGGTGGCGCATTTAGAAGTAAATCTTACATGAGAAACTACGCCCGTGACCATGATTTAATTAAAGGAGATGAATAAACATGGCACAAGGAACCAATTATAAAGTAGCATTCAGAAGAAGAAGAGAAGGTAAAACTGATTATGCAGCTAGAATGAAATTGGTCGATTATGACAAATCTCGTTTAGTTGTAAGAGTTTCAAACTCTCACGCTACTGTTCAAGTTATTAATTACGCTCCTGAAGGAGATATCACTGTTGCATCTGCTGTAAGTAAACAATTATCTCAATTTGGTTATTTAGGACACACTGGAAACCTTTCAGCATTCTACTTAACAGCATACTTATGTGCTAAAAGAGCTTTAGCTGCAGGTGTAGAAAGTGCAATTTTAGACATCGGTTTAAAATCACCGATCAAAGGTTCTAAAATATTTGCAGCTTTAAAAGGTGCTCTTGACGCAGGTTTAGACCTTCCTCACGGAGACTTCATTTTCCCTGAAGATGAACGTATCAGAGGAGAACACATTGCAAATTATGCTGAATCTTTAGACGCTGAAGAAGTTGCTAAAAAATTCTCAAAGTATTTTGAAAGAGGTCTTAATCCTAAAGATTTACCAGAAAACTTTGATGAAACTGTTAAAAATATCGATGAGGCAGAGGTATAACTATGAGTTTTAATATGGATGAATGGGAACCTAAAACTAAAATGGGTAGACAAGTTAAAGAAGGTACCAGTACTGATATCGATGAAATCTTTGAAAAAGTTCTTCCAATTATGGAATTAGAAATAGTTGATGCCTTAATTCCAGATTTAGAAGAAGAAGTAATGGATGTAAACTTAGTTCAAAGGATGCATAAATCTGGTAGAAAAGTTAATTTCAGAGTAATTGTTGCTGTAGGTAACAAAGATGGTTACGTTGGATTAGGCCAAGGTAAAGCTAAAGAGGTCGGTCCTGCTATTAGAAAGGCTGTAGACAATGCAAAATACAACATCATTAAAGTAAGAAGAGGTTGTGGAGATTGGGGTTGTGTTTGTGGAAGAGAACACACAGTTCCATTTAAAGTAACCGGTAAAACCAGTAGTGTAAGTGTTACCTTAATGCCAGCTCCTGCAGGTGTAGGATTAGTAGTTGGTGACGTTGGTAAAACTATCTTAAAACTAGCCGGTATTCACGATGTATGGTCTCAAACTTTCGGACAAACTCAAACCACTGTTAACTTTGCTAATGCTGTATTTGATGCTTTAAAAGAATTAAGTAATGTTAAAGCAAGTGAAGAAGATCTCAAAAAAATGGGAGTTAACTACTAATTGGTGATAGTATGTTTTTAGTTATTAGAGTTAGAGGAACTACCGGTGTCATCAAAAATATTGCAGACACCTTAGACATGTTAAGACTTAACAGAATCAGCCATGCAGTGTTAGTTGAAGAAAATCCTAGTTACGAAGGTATGCTTCAAAAAGCTAAGGATTACATCACATGGGGAGAAATCGATGCTGAAACTGTAGCAGCAATGATTGCTAAAAGAGGAAGACTCCCTGGTAATGTAAAAGTTACTGATGAGTATGTTGCTGAAAATTCTGATTATAACAATATTGAAGAGTTAGCTAAAGCTTTAGTTGATGGTAAAGTTAAATTAGCTGATGTAGGTATTAAACCTGTATTCCGTTTACACCCTCCAAGAAAAGGTTACGAAGATATCCGTTTATCTGTTCAAGAAGGTGGATCTTTAGGTTACAGGGGAGAAGAAATTAAAGATCTTGCAAAAAGAATGCTTTAAACTCAGGTGTATATTATGATTAGAACAAAACGTAAAATCAATAAACAAAGAGGTTCCAGATCCAACGGTGGAGGCTGTACCAAAAAACGTAGAGGTGCAGGTAACAAGGGTGGAAAAGGAAAAGCAGGTGCAGGTAAACAACACTGGACCTGGACTGTAATCCACGACCCTGACCACTTCGGAAAACATGGTTTCAAAAGACCTCAAAAAATGATTAAAAAAATCAGCGCTGTTAACTTAAAATATTTAGAAGAACAGGCTGATAAATTAATAGCACAAGGCAAAGCCTCCAAAGATGGCGATGCTATTGTTATAGATGTAACTGAATTAGGTTATGATAAGGTTTTAGCAAAAGGTAAAATTACCAAAGCTTACAAAATTTCAGCACCTCAATTCTCAGCATCTGCAATTGAAAAAATTGAAGAATTAGGAGGAGAAGCTATAATATTATAGCTTTATTCCTTTAATCAGGGGATAAAATGTCATCATTAGAAGTTTTAGAGCCAATATTTAAATTTATTCCAGAGGTTAAATCTCCGGTTCACAGGGAAGATTTCAACGAAAAACTTAAATGGACTGCTCTTATCTTGGTGTTATACTTTTTCTTAACTCAAATTCCATTATATGGTGTATCTCCAGGTTCTTACGACAGTTTTGCTGCATTAAGGGCGGTTATGGCTGGAAGTTTTGGTTCTATTCTTACATTAGGAATAGGTCCAATTGTTACTGCTTCTATTGTTTTACAATTATTAGTTGGTTCAAATCTTTTAGATTTGGATCTTTCATCCCATAAAGATAAATCTCATTTCCAAGCTACTCAAAAACTATTATCCATTGTGTTTACAGTTTTCGAAGCAAGTGTTTTGGTGCTTACTGGAAACATAGTTCCTATTGATGGTTCCTATACTGGATTATTAATTTTACAACTCGTTTTAGGTGCGTTGGTTATTATTTACCTTGATGAAGTTGTATCCAAATGGGGATTCGGAAGTGGTATCGGTTTATTCATTGCTGCTGGTGTATGTCAACAAATCATGGTGGGTACATTCAGTATCTTGCCTGGTCAAGACGGTTTACTTGCAGGTATCATTCCAAAATTCATCCAACAAGCTACTGTAGGAATGCCTGACTTTTATGCTTTAATCCCACTGCTTGCAACTATCATTGTATTTGCAGTTGTTCTTTACGGAGAAGCTATGAGAGTAGAGATTCCTATATCTCACGGTAGTGTAAGAGGTCACGGAAGAATCAGAGGATCTGTTGGTAAATACCCATTAAAATTCGTTTACTCAAGTAACATGCCTGTAATTTTAACAAGTGCATTGCTTGTAAACGTCACTTTATTCGCTAATGTTTTCCAAAAGATTGGTTTCCCAATTCTTGGACACTTGGATAAGGGTAAAGCGGTTGATGGAATTGCCTGGTTATTGTCAACACCTAAGTTGCATATGTTCATAACTGAACCGATACATGTGTTGGTATATGCGATATTCTTTATTGCATGCTGTATACTGTTCTCATATCTGTGGGTTGAAATTAGTGGTTTAAACGCTAAAAAGATTTCTGAACAACTTTATAATTCTGGTATTCAGATTCCAGGTTTCAGAAGTAGTAAACGTCAATTGTATAAGATTTTGAAAAAGTATATTCCTGCTCTTACCATTATAAGTGGTATTTATGTAGGTTTAATTGCTTTCCTTGCAGATTTAACCGGTGCTTTAGGTGGAGGTACTGGTGTATTGCTTACTGTAGGTATTCTTCATAAGCTATATGAAGAAATGGCTGAAGAACAGCTCATGTCAGCAAATCCTATTCTCAGGAAAGTTTTAGGAGGAGATTAAATCTTCTCTTATTTTTTCTCTTTTAAATGTGGGGGATTAAAGTGAAATTAGTAGTATTAACAGGAATTCCAGGTTCTGGAAGTACAACTTTATTGAATAAAGCTTTAGAAGAAGTTGATTATCTTCATTTAAATTATGGAGATATAATGACAGAGATTGCAATTAAAAACGAACTTGTATCTCATAGGGATGAGTTAAGGAAATTGCCTGCTGAAACTCAAAAAGATATTCAAGCTAAAGCGGCAGCCGAAATCAAAGCAAGGTCTGAAAGTGACAATGTCATTGTTGACACTCACTGTACTATCAATACTCCTGCCGGTTTTTTACCTGGCTTACCAATATGGGTATTAGAGCAATTACAACCTGATCAATTTATTTTGGTTGAAGCAAATCCTGATGAAATTATTTATAGAAGATTAAATGATGATACTCGTGAAAGGGACCTTCAAAAAGTTAAAGAAATAGACCTGCATCAACAAATGAACAGGGCTACTTCAATGGCTTATGCTACTTTAACAGGAGCTACTGTAAGAATTGTTGAAAATCATGACAATCATTTAGATTCTAATATTAAAAAATTGATAGATATTTTAAATTTATAGAGGTGTTCTATTATGCCTGACCCATGGGGGATTATTTTAGGAGCATTAAATGCCGTTTTTAATCCAATTTTAGCAATGGACCCAAATCCAGCAAATCCTGCTTTAACAGTATTAATTATTGCATTTATTGTTTCACTAATTACAACTATTGCAAACAAATATCTAGTTGACCAAGATGAAATGAATGAAATCCAAGCAAGAAATAAAAGTCTAACAAAAGAGTTGAGAGAAGCTCAGAAAAAAGGGGACGGAAAGAAAGTTGCTGAACTTCAAGCCAGACAGTCTGAAATGATGCAAGACCAAAGTAAAATGATGACTAACTCATTCAAACCGATGATTGTAACTTTTGTTCCAATTATTTTAATATTCTTCTGGATGAGATCTTCTGCTATTAGCGGATTAGTTATTCACTTGCCTCCTTCTGTTTATTGGGTTACTTTAACTCCACTATGGCATTTCATTGGAAGTATCATTTATGGTGGACAGGCTACCATCCCTTATGGTATTGGATGGTTGTTATGGTATATGATTTGTACATTCGGTATGAGTCAAATACTAAGAAAATTCTTAGGATTTAAACAAGGGTTCTAATTTAACCCTTTTACCATACATTTATTAATGATGAAAAGAATATATTATATTATTCTATTTTGAATACGCTATTACACAATTATTTATTTAAAAATTATTAAGGTGATTAAATGCCTGCAAATAGGTTTAGATCAAGATCATATAAAAGAATTCATAAAAACACCCCTGGTGGGGCTAATGTTTTAAGATATAAAAAGAAAAAACCATCTAAGCATGTTTGTGCTGAATGTGGTAAAGTGTTACATGGAGTTCCTCGTGGACGTCCATATGAAATTGCAAAATTATCAAAAACAGCTAAAAGACCTAACCGTCCATTCGGTGGTTACTTATGTTCAAGCTGTGCTCGTAAACATTTCAAAAACGAGGCTAGAAAATAATGATAATTACTGTCGGCGGATTGGCTGGAACTGGAACAACTACCACTGCTGAGGGTCTCTCAGAAAAGTTAGATATTCCATATATCTCTGCAGGATTTGTCTTTAGAGAAATGGCTGCAGAAAGGGGAATGAGCGTTCTTGAATTCAGTGAGTTTGCTGAAGGTAATGATGATATTGATAAAGAAATTGATAAAAGGCAAGCTGAAAAGGCTAAAGAGGCAGAAAATCTCATTGTTGAAGGAAGGCTGTCAGCATATTTTGTTGATAATGCTGACTTGAGAGTTTGGTTGGTAACACCTTTTGATGTTCGATCAAAAAGAATTTCCGAAAGAGAAGAGAAATCTGTTGATGTAGCCAAAGAGGAGATTATAACTCGTGAAAAAAGCGAAGCCTTGAGATACATGGAAATCCATAACATTGACATTTCAAATATGGATATCTATGACATAATTATAAATACTGGTACTTTCAATCCTGAAAACGTATCAGAAATCATTATTCAAACATTAAAGGTGATATAAATGGCATCAATCGAAGTAGGTAGAGTATGTGTTAAAATCGCCGGTAGAGAAGCTGGCGAAAAATGTGCAATCGTTGAAATTATCGATGAAAACTTTGTAGAAGTTGTTGGTGAAGCAGTTAAAAACAGAAGATGTAACATTGCTCACTTAGAACC
>JAXJQF010000135.1:0-2849 GCA_036311285.1 Ruminobacter sp.
ACAGCTTCACCATTTAAAATTTTTTCACCACCGAATGTAGTATCTTTAGCGATACGGTCGATTTCAGAACACAACTGAGTCACTTCTTCTTGTAATGCTTTTCTGTCTTTTGCAGAGTTTGTACCGTTAGCACTTTGTAATGCCAATGTTCTAATTCTTTGGAACATTGTTGTCATTTCGTCCATAGCGCCTTCAGCTGTTTGAGCGTAAGAGATACCATCTTGAGCGTTACGGTTACCTTGTTCTAAACCGTTAATTTGAGATGTTAAACGGTTAGAAATTTGTAAACCTGCTGCGTCATCTTTTGCACTGTTAATACGTAAACCTGAAGCTAATCTCTTGTATGAAGTGTCTAAAGAATTTGTTGAATTAGCCAACATACGTTGAGCGTTCTTAGAACTGATATTTGTATTTACATATAAAGCCATGATGGACCTCTCTTATCTTTGTCTTTGTTTTTTCTATGTCTGTTTTCTATTTGGGATATCAAATAAGTTATAAATTTTGATATCTTCGTTGTCTGTTATACCTTACTAACGTCATTAAATAATTTATCTTTAGTTTTTTTATGAAATTTTCTAAAAAAATATATATTTAAAAAAGCAAAATATAGTTATATTTTGCTAGATAACATTTATAAATTAAGCATTTATGTTTTTTAAATATTATTTTTTATTAAAATATAGTATAGTTCTAATAGTTAATTCTAAGGATTAATAATGACATTGTTACAAATACTTATTTTGAAGCAATATTCTGCTTAAGATGCAATTTTATTAGGGATATCTTTAATTTAACTTTATAAGATTAATTTAAAGGAGACACTGAATGAAGTTTGGAAAAATTACTACAATAGATAATAACGAAATTGATAATATTACAAGTCGCCCAAACGACTATAAGTTACAAACCAAAACTCCATATAACTTCATACAAAAACTAAGCGATGACCAATTTCCTATTTTGCTTGAAAATTTAGAAAAAATAGGAGACGAGAAACCATTAGTGTTCATGATAATAATTCCCTCTCATCCAATATTAGAGCAAAGTAAAATCATTAACATTGCAATGGCTAGAACAATGTATTCTCCAACCCTAGGAAAAATAGTATCTATAGAAGGTACGTATAATGGATACCAATATCCAGATAATATTGGTGTAGATGAAGTAATTTTAAAATACTCAAATTTATCAAAAGACTTTTTAATTGGCAAAACCTTTGACGAAGACAAAATTGATAAATTACTACAAGGAAAGCCTACTTTAATCACGTATGTAGATACAAAAATAAACTTAAACAATAAAGAATTTAATTACGGTAATTTGTTTGATAGTCATTTTCCTCAATACAAAGGATTAAAGATCTTAAATTATTGTACAGACTATAACTGGTTCTTAGATACCGAAACTGATCTTGGAAATCATAAAATTCAAAACCAACTACTTAGCTTTAACATGTTTACAGATATATACAACAAACTAGAAGTATGTATAGACATGATTTACATTCTAAACAGTTTCAAAACTAAAGGTGGTGAAGAATTTTTAATAAAGGAATTTATATCAGAGGAGCAGAATATTTTAAAATTAGACAAAGGTGCTCTTGATTTCAAAGAATACCTAAACCAAAAAAAGAAACTTGATGAACTTGGATTATATAAATTTAGTTACAATCAAATTAAGAAATATCATTATTTACAAACCTATTCGAGTACAAGTGAAAAACAAAAACAAATTGATGAAATTGAATCTACAATGGCAAATAATGGTTTATCATTAAAATTAATTCCAGTTAAGGAAAAAAAATCATTTAACAACATGCGTAGTAATTTAAGCAATTTACAACAAAATTAAACATAATTGAATTAGCAAGATACTATGAAATACGAAGCAATACTTTTTGATTTAGACGGAACATTATTAGATACAGCTTTAGACTTAGCTGATGCTACAAATTATGTTTTAAAAAAACATAATGTCGCTCCTATCAGTGACGCTCAAGCTAAAAGATATGCTTCCGATGGTATGAGAGCTTTATTAAAATCTGGTATTGATAAGGAAAAATGGAATCAATACGATTTTGAAGAAATGAGATTAGAATTTTTGGAATATTACAACACTCATATAAATGTCAGAACCGTGTTCTTTAAAGACATGGATAAATTACTAAATACCCTGAATCAAAACAACATAAAAGTCGGGGTTGTTACAAGCAAACCTGACCATTTAGCAAATCTACTTCTACGTAAATTTAAAGAATTTAATTTTATTTCTGAAATTGTAGGTTGCGACCTTTTAACAAAATGTAAGCCAGATCCAGAACCTCTATTATATACATGTAACAAGTTAAATGTAGATCCCAAGAAATGTGTATATATTGGCGACCATATCAGAGACATCGAAGCTGGTAAAAACGCAAATATGGATACAGTATTAGCAAAATGGGGATATATTAAAGAAGAAGATCTACAATCGTTTAATGCAACTTATATTGCAGATGATGTCGCTCATTTAGCTAAAATTATCGGTATAGAACTATAATATTTTATTTAATACATAAATTAGATAAAAATTTGCTCATCAAATTTTGATAAGAATAAAAGAAGTAAGGAGGCCAAACCTCCTTACTTCTTTTTATATTAGCATAATTTGAATAATATAATTAACCTAATAAGCTTAAAGCTAATTGTGGACGTTGGTTAGCTTGACTCAAGATTGATTGAGATGCTTGTTGGATAATACTTGTTTGTGTCATATTCGCTGTTTCTGTTGCGAAGTCTGTATCACGAATACGGCTTCTAGCATCACTTACGTTTTCAGCAACGTTTGATTGGTTACGAATTGTTGAC
>JAXJQF010000136.1:0-10408 GCA_036311285.1 Ruminobacter sp.
TTAATCTAATGGACAACCGATTCTACGAGCAACTTCTTCGTAAGCTTCGATAACGCCACCTAAGTTTTGACGGAAACGGTCCTTATCTAACTTCTTACGAGTTTCCTTATCCCATAAACGGCATCCGTCTGGAGAGAATTCGTCACCAAGGATTAATTGACCCTTGTATAAACCGAATTCAAGCTTATAGTCAACTAATAATAAACCTGCATCGTCAAAAATCTTCTTTAATACAGTGTTGATTCTTAAACTTAATTGCTTCATTTCAGCGATTTGTTCTTCAGTACCCCAACCAAATGCAACGATATGTGAATCGTTAACCATTGGGTCGTGTAATGCATCATTCTTTAAGAAGAATTCAAATGTTGGAGTCTTTAATTCTAAACCTTCTTCAACACCTAAACGCTTAACAATAGAACCTGCAGTATAGTTACGAACAACACATTCAACTGGAACCATGTCTAACTTTTTAACAACAACTTCGTTATCGTTTAATAATTCTTCGATTTGAGTTGGAATACCAGCTTCTTCTAACTTCTTCATAATGAAGTAGTTAAACTTGTTGTTAGTCTTACCCTTACGGTCTAATTGTTCAATTCTTAAGCCATCTAAAGCTGAAGTGTCATCACGGAATAACATGATGTACTTATCTGGATCATCTGTCTTAAATACTGACTTAGCCTTACCACGGTAAAGTTCTTCTCTTTTTTCCATCTTTACTTAGACTCCAAGTAATTCAATTAAAAATTTTGTGTTTAACAAACATAAAAAATAATGTTCACATTATCATACTTTTTTGCTTACAAAACAACTTTTATTTGACAATAAAAGGTGTTTAGTTTTCCAAACCATTATTTCTTAATAATTTGAAAAATTATTTATTTATAATAATGTCACCAGATCTATATTTTTCAAATTCATTTGCTAATGAAATTGCAAAACCACTATACATTCTTGCAACAACATTTGTTTCCAACGCCTTGTTTAAATCGTCATAAACAGTAATAGTTGTCTTACCTTTATAAACACCAATCTTAAATATGTATTTATCTGAATCTATAGCCCATGATTCTGTGCCAAATTTCTTCCATTCTTCTTCATCAAGTTCACTATAATTAATCTTGATTTCACCACCAGAAGAACTGTATGTCACAATCTTAATGTCGTAACGTAAAAACAACTGTTCAAGAACCTTATAGGTTTCTTCAAAGCTTGCACTAACCATCCAACATGGTAAGCCGTTATTATCTCTTGCAAGTTCAATTTCAACAACATTGTCAAGATGTGGATATAACTTTTTCTCAAGAACTTCATGATATGTTGATAACAGCTTATTAGCCATTAAAGAAGTGAATCTACTTGGTTCGAAACGAGTAAGACCTGCTTTTACTTCGGTTCCATCCGCCTCTTCGATGATACTGTCGATCAACTGAATTTCAACACCTGGAGTTCCATCATCTCTTTGAACCATTTTAAACATATAGCGTTGACGATACATTAAAATACCTTTATCCATCGCGTCAACAGTATAGTTTCCACCATAGTCTGTTGTTTCTGTCCAACTTGTTGTAATCGAACTTGTTGACGGATCTAAATCGTCTACATCAATGTGCTTAGAACTTAAAAATCCTAATAGTAACTTAACTAAGCCTCCACTAGTCATTGGACTTCCATCCTCTGCTGGATAGAACCAAATCTGAGCTAAGTCACCGTTCTTGAAAGCTTGAACGTTGCTATCTAAAACAATAATCTTTTGAGGTGGACGAATATCAACGTGCTTTCCTAATAATGCAGAACGATTATCTAATATTACATCTTCAGGTAAAGTATATTTTTCTGAAAATTTTAAAGTATCTGTTCCAGCTGGTTGAGTGTATACTTTTCTAGTAGGAACCTTATCTAAATAAGAAAAACTATTATTAGCTTCTCTCAAGTCCTTATTAATACCACCACTACATGCAGTTAACATTACAGCAGAAATTATGATACTTAATTTTGAATATACTACTTTATTAAACATATTTACTTAAAAACCTTATATTTTATACATTACAAATAAAAAGGATAAGTAATGTAACTTTCTTTTTTCGTTCGGTATTATAACATCAAAACAACAGATATATTTTAAAATAATTGTATTCCAACAGATATAAATTAGAATATATTCTAATAATAGAAAAAGGTCACATAATACTGTGACCTTAAATCTATAATTATCTTAAATGTAAACTATATTACTTCTTACACGGCTTTACATTATCTTCAGGTAAAGCTGAAGCACCTTCTTGTTGAGCTTGACCTAGGAACTCGTGGTATCTAGTCATTAAAGATGGTTCTTCAAAAGTCTTTTCAAAAACCTTACGACTTACACGCATCATGTCTGGCTTTTGATCAATACCATAGATATGAGCTAAACATGTTTGAGCAAGCATAAATTCTTTGTTAGTTGCAATTACTGCATTTCTGTCTTGAAGATTAGTATCTAAAATAGTTTCTAAGCTTTCAGCATATTGCATTAAAGATTTCTTTTGCAAATCATTCAATCCTGAATCGTTAACGATTGAAGCGACATCAGCTCTTACTTCAGCAGCATTTGCGCTTAATGAAATACAAAGTAAAGAAGAAACTAAAAAAGGAAGAACATTTTTAAATAAACTCATCTTACCGCTACCCTTTTCTTTTATAGAAATTTTAAAATAACACTTTTGCTACATACTTTTTTAAACAAAATTCAATAGCAATGAATATATTTACAAATATAAAACAAAAAATATTAATGCGCTATAATTATTTAAATTTAAATAATAAATTTAAACTTCTTATCATAATCCTTTTATTATATCCAGTCTCCATTTTCGTCTTTTACCATTTCTGTGAAGCTTTCACTTTCGGCCACTATCCACTTTAGTAATTTATACCAATATTTAGTAACTTTTTTATTTTGTATGCTTTCAAAATAATACTCTAAAGGGATTATTACAGGACTTCCTATGTTATCAATAATACGAATACGATATTTATCCTTCTCGTATTGTTGAACAAGTAAATTAGTAGGGTCTATATCTGATAATATTATCTTTTCACGAAAATAAACCTTTTTAAACTCTTTTAATACGCTTTTAACAAGTGCAGGTTCTGTTCTATAACAAAATTGCTTTAAGTTATAACTTATAGCATTATCATAATCTGTTATTAATTCAAAAACATATCCATTTCCAAGGTTTGTTTTCACTTCACCATAATATTCAGGGATGATGGTAGAATGTAAATTCTTTTTCTCTAATATTTTTCTAAAAGCAAATTCTCTTTTTAAATCTAAGGAGTTTTTATTAAAGACTACCTTTACACATTTTGTTTGATCAGTTGAAAGAAGATAAACTCTTTTATGCTTACCTTTTCCTAAATACATTCCTTCGCTCAACGTTAACTCTGTCATATTAAATTCCGTTATTATTCTTATTATTTTTATTATTTAAATTACGAAAAGTCATTACATAATAATTTGAATATCAAAGAAGATTCTTATCAATCATCTTTTTTTGTTATTAATTACATGTTGATGTTTAACTTTTGTTTTAACTTTTATTTATTTATGATAATTATAAATCTTAAAATTAAATTTTATACATTCAATATTTCAGTACATGTATAGACAAAGTTCATTAAAGTAGGAATTATATATTTATACATACAATATTACGATATATGTTACTAAAATTTAATTTTTAGCATCAAGTAAAGGTGTATAACTCGAGAGTATTTTAGGAACAAGAAAAACAATAAAAATATACATAACGCAAATATATTTAAATTATTATTTAATAAAACAAAAACCCCTCTTTTAAATAAAAGAGGGATTTTCTTAAATTAACTTAAAAATTAACTATTAAGACTTAGATAAATATGTTGCTAAGTTATCAATTACTGATTCGCATAACTTAGTTACATCTGCACATTCTTCGCCGTCATTAGCTAAAGCAAACTCTTGACCTTCCACGCCTTCAAGATCTGAATATCTAATCTTGATACGAGAGAAACTCATTCTTAACTCTAATTCAGTTAAAATAATGTTACATGTAAATGAAACATATCTCTTACCTTCTTCAGCAGGATAAGATGAATCTTTCATTGTCTTTTCAAATGAAAAGATATTATCAGTCTTATCTTCGCGAAGAATTCTTTCTGGACGAACACCTAAATGTATCCAGTGACGAGTTCTTGGATAAATTTGAAAGAATACATCGCCCTTTGGTGCACGACGCTTTAATTCTACTTCAAAATCATTATCTAAAAAACCAGCAGAAGCACCTTCTTCGTCACCAACTTCCATGTCCACATCGTTATCGTAAATTTCTTCGTTACTCATATAATTCCTCTGATTGCAAGTTATTATGCATTATACAAAATTATGATGACGCTTTGCTAGAGTCTTCTTTTAAAGCGACCGTTAAATTAAATACTTTATGCTCATCTGTTGTTAGTTTGCTATCAACACAGAAATAGCCAGTTCTTTCAAATTGGAACGCATCTCCTATTTTTACATCAGAAAGGCTTTCTTCACAATAAGCATTTTCAATAATTTCTAATGACTTATCATTAATTGTTGCCAAGAAATCTTCAGCAGCACCAGGATTAGGCACGTTGAATAAACGGCTATACATTCTTACTTCAGCCTTCATATAGTTAGTAGCACTTACCCAATGAATTACTCCCTTAGGCTTATGTCCTTCTACATCACAACCAATAGAACCAGGAACATATGTACAATATACACATGTTACATTGCCGTTTTCATCCTTATCACAGCGTTCTGCTTTAATTACGTAACCGTATCTTAAACGAACTTCCTTACCTAATACTAAACGCTTGTATTTCTTATTAGCTTCTTCTCTAAAATCATCTTGTTCAATATAGATTTCTCTTGTGAATGGAACCTTTCTTGAACCAAGTTCTGGTTTTAATGGATGATTTGGGCCATCTAACTGTTCTACTACACCTTCTTCATAGTTCTCAATAACAACCTTTAATGGCTTTAATACAGCCATACGACGCATTGCATTTTCATTTAAATCTTCTCTAATACATGCTTCTAACATTGAGATTTCAACGTTGTTATCTTGCTTAGTAACACCAATTCTCTTACAGAACTCTCTAATTGAAGCTGGAGTATAACCTCTACGACGTAAACCAGAGATTGTTGTCATACGAGGGTCATCCCACCCATCAACATAATTTTCAGTTACAAGTAAATTTAACTTTCTCTTAGAAGTAATTGCATATTCTAAGTTTAATCTACTAAATTCATATTGATGTGGATGATGAGGGATTGTGATATGATCTAATACCCAATCATATAATCTTCTATTATCTTGGAACTCTAATGTACAAATAGAATGTGTGATTCCTTCAATAGCGTCCGAGATACAGTGAGTAAAATCGTACATAGGATAAATGCACCACTTATCACCTGTTTGGTGATGTGTTGCAAACTTAATACGGTAAATAACAGGATCTCTCATACATACAAATGGAGAAGCCATATCAATCTTAGCACGTAAACAAGCTTTACCTTCTTCAATTTCACCATTCTTCATCTTTTCGAATAAAGCTAAATTTTCTTCTACGCTTCTATCTCTATACGGGCTATTCTTACCAGGTTCTTTCAGAGTTCCTCTATATTCTCTAATTTGATCACCTGTTAATTCATCTACATATGCATCGCCATTCTTAATTAATTCAATAGCGAAACCGTATAACTGGTCAAAATAATCAGATGAGTATCTTGGTTCACCATTCCATTTAAAGCCTAACCAGTTTACATCAGCTTTGATTGACTCAACGTATTCAATATCTTCCTTTGATGGATTAGTATCATCAAATCTTAAATTGCATAAGCCTTGGTAATCTCTTGCGATACCAAAATTTAAACAAATTGATTTAGCATGACCAATGTGTAAGTAACCATTTGGTTCAGGTGGAAAACGAGTAATAATTTGACTGTACTTCTTATTAGCTAAATCTTCGTCAATAATTTGAGTTATAAAATTACTAGAACGATTCAATTCTTCTGACATTACAATATAACCTTAGCATTATCTTTGCAGTAATCAAAATACATATTTACGTTTAAATTTAACAAATTTCATAAAACTAACAAATATGTATGTAATATAAAAACTTAATAACGAAATTATAATCTATGAATGAATTTAAACCTAATTTTTTTTATATTTATTTGATAAATAATGACTAACATGCATATTAGTAAATGTTTTTTGTTAATTTCAAATCAAAACATAGAGTATAAAAATACATTTATTTTTGTGAACTCAAAGCCAATTTTAAGTATATAGTTATAAATAGGGAAATCCAAAATAATATAATATTAGTATTAAAACGATTTATAAATAAAAACATACAAAAGAGAAAGTAACATGAATTTTAATGATATCGAGAATCTTTCACCATCGGAAATATGGCATTACTTTAAAAAAATATGTGCTATACCTCATATCTCTGGACACGAACAACAGTTATCACAATATCTAGTAGATTTTGCAAAAGAAAACAAACTTGAGTATATAGCAACAGATTGTGGCAATGTTATTATTAAAAAGAAATCAAATCACGTTAGTAATAAAGACAATTGTCCTACCGTTATAATTCAAGCTCATATCGATATGGTTGGTGTACATGATAGTGAAATAGACTTCGATTTCTTAACAATGCCTATTCAACCTGAAATAACACCTGACGGTTATGTTACAGCTAAAAAAACAACTCTTGGTGCTGATAATGGAATTGGTGTTGCGAGTATATTAGCAATCCTTGCCAATAACTTTATTACAATACCAAACCTTATTGCTATATTTACTGTTTCAGAAGAAACCTCAATGCTTGGAGTAAACCAATTAAATCCTGACGATATCAAAGAAGCAACCTATGCTATCAACTTAGATACAGAAGACATGGGGGAAATTTGCTTAGGTTGTGCAGGAAGTTCTACCTACAACATAACCTATACTCCTACAAAAATAATCAACAACCACGAATATGATATATATAAACTAGAAATCAATAACGGTTTAGGTGGTCATAGCGGAATTGATATAGACAAGGGACAAATGAATGTCGCTGCTGAATTATTAAGTGTTCTTGACGAAATTAATAACGAAGCAATGCGTATCGACAATAAGATATGGTGTAACTTTCTATCAATTAATGCTGGTACTGTAAGAAACGCTATTCCTTCAAATGGAACTCTATACTTTGCAATAAAAAAAGAAAACACTATTAAAGCAATATCTATATTAAAAGATAAAATCCATGTAAAAGTATTTCAATATGTAGAAAACAAGAAGGATCCATTCTTATCATACAATATTGAAAAAATAGAGAGCTCTAACGATGAAATAAATCTTGATAATATATACTCTGACGAAGATACTATAGAAATCGTTAAACTCATGAACCTTAATACTAAGGTTATCGAATACACTCCAAGTGAAACCCCACTAACCTCATGTAACTTAGGTGTAATAAAAACAGATAAAAATCAAATTACAACATTTTCAGCTCTGGCAAGATACGGAAACAGTAATGGGAAAGAGTTAATTGAATCCAAAATTGAAGAGCTATGTAATAGTATCAGTAACTGCAAGATTACTGAAAAATCTTGCTACGATTTTTGGGAAGCTAATTATGAAAGCGAGTTAGCCAAAATCGCAACTACTGAATATCTAAACCTGACAGGACGAGCTACAAAATTAACAGAAATTCACGCAGGACTTGAATGTGGAACCTTAAAACAACTAAATCCTAACCTTGAAATTATTTCAATTGGACCAAACATCGAGGCACCGCATACAATAAACGAAAGAGTTAATATAGATTCTGTTGGATTAACTCACCTATGGCTATCTGCTATATTGACTTATATAGCAGGCGTTAATCAAAAAGACAGCTAAAATAAAAAAATGTAGTTTATAAAAATCAAAATTTAATCGAGGATAATAATCATAATTTTAAAAACAAAAAAATTAAATTTTATGACTTATCTATCCTCCTTTATTAACGTAGTCGATAAACTATAGGAATCACAAAAACCATATCATCACCTAAGTAACCTACATTAAAACCAATAAGTTTTTCGCCTAGTTTTTCTGTTTCTTTATCGAGCAAATATCGGTTTGATTTTTTACTTACAAAAGCTTGTACAACATTTCCATTTAAATCTATGAACACACTTAATTCTACAGTCCCCTCGATGTCTAAAATCTGAGCACGTCTTGGATATCTTTTTAATTGCGTTGCTCTTGCTATTAAAATAGATAAAACATCTACACTGCTATTACCGTTTAAAGAACTATTATTAACATTGTCATTACTGTTAGAAACTGCTGCTGTATTAGAATTATTATTAAACTCTATATCTAAGCTTTGTTTTGTAATTTGTTTTTCCTTTTGTTCCTTAATAATATTTTTATTCTGTGAATTTGAAACGTCTTTCTTTTTATCAAAATTGGTTATTTCTTTTTTTATTGACTTTGTTTTTTCGCTAGTCTCTGTTTTAGATTTTACTTTCTTAACTTCTATTTTCTTTTGTACGGTCTTAATCTTTTGTGCTTGCTTTTTTTTATTTATCGTTTTTATTTCTTTTTTTACTTCAAACTTTTGTTGTTCTATAACTTCTAATTTATTAGTAGAATTTTCTGTTGTCATTTTTCTTAAAGAAGTATCTTCGTGTTTTATTTCTTCTGATTGTGAATTTAGTTTAGTATTTTGTTCTACTTTATTAGCTTGTTGAACATTATCATCAACTCTAACAATATATTGTGTTACATAAATACTATTAGATTGCAAAGACTTTAGCTCTACCTTTGGTTCTAGGAAGAAAGACAAAACAACAAGGAGTATTAGAATTATAACTAGTGTTAAACTAGCTATAAACTTAGCTCTCTTTTCATAATCCGTATTTTTATTTAACTTCATCAAAGTATATAACCAGTACTAAAAATAATTATTGAGCTTCTTTTACTTCGATATTTTGTATTGATAAAGTTTTATCTTGATTTTCATTTGAAATTATAGATTTTTCAAGATCTGTACTTATTACAAATCTCCCCTTACGTTTAATTTTTGCGATATCTACTATTCCTACAAAACTTTTAAACGGAGCATCTTGGTCCGCAACAATGTTTAGAGGCAACTCATTTTTTTCATCCAATAATGCTCTAATTTCAGATAAGGATATCTTTTTATTATCAAAGTAATAATCACCTACCTTATCTATAACAATTGAGATATATTTGTGGTTAGTATCAACAACAGCTGAAGTTGATTTTGGTAATATCATATCAATTACAGGCTTAGAAAAAGTTGTAGTTAAAACAAAGAATATTACCAACATAAAAATAACATCGATCAACGGCGTTAAATCTAAACTCAAATCATCATCCTCAAATGAAAAGTCGTTTTTAATGCTCTTCATAACTATTTGCCTCATCTTCAATTGTACGAGAATGAATAATCTTTCGGTATATATCGAATGCTCTATAGCAATGCTCTATTGTCTCAATTTGAAACCACTTCATTCTTAAAGACATAAGATAAAAAGCTATAAGACTTGGAATAGCAACTACTAAACCTAATATAGTAGTTATTAGAGCTTGCCAAATTCCTTCTGCTAAAACCGAAGGATTTGGTGTTGTTTCAGCTGCAACAACTTGAAACACAGTAAGCATACCAATTACTGTTCCTAATAAACCACATAGTGGAGAAATAACAGAAATTATTTTTAGCCAAGTTATCCCACTTGCAACCTTTTTAAAATTTTTATAAAAAAGATATGAAACCTCTGCTCTCATATCCTCTGAATGGTTAGAATGTTTTGTTACTGTATCTCTGATAATAATTAAAAATGGATTTTTACCTGAATAACTGGCAAGCATTTTTTCAAGATCAAAATCTGATGCAAAAAAAACTTTTTTAAAATCCTTCCAAACTAATGCTGTATAACTAAATATATATGTTGAAACAAATATAGAGATCAATCCTAATAAAACTATGAATAAACCACATATACCAAAAACATTATATATTTCAAACAAGTTCCACTTCACTACATATTCTCCTAAATTAAATCTATAAAGACATATTGGTACAAGGTATATTTTTATCCATCATTATTTCTATTTTAGTTTCGATCTCCGCTTGATTTAATCCAGCTTTTCAATCAAACATTGATGATCTTTTGTTTTAGGATTATAGTTAATTCCTATAAGTAATACATCATTCGGATAATCACCATCACGATATCTACTAAAATACTCTTTCTCTTTTATCTGATTCAATGCATCCTCTGCACTCTGACCATATTTAAATTCTATAAGTAAGATAGGTAGATGAA
>JAXJQF010000137.1:0-9472 GCA_036311285.1 Ruminobacter sp.
AAAAATCTACATCGCCATTAGAACCATGCTCTACATTAAATAAAAAAAATAAACTAAGAAAAGGTAAAAATGTTAATAGTATTTCACACAACAATGATCTTTTTAACTTTTTGTATAATACGTTTGCTTCCATCGTGACACCTTCAAAATAATAATAATTTATACGTTTTAATTAGATTTTTATAGATTTTATCTAAAGTTAAGTCAACGTTATTGTATAAAAAAGACCTGTTTTGTCTTTGATATAGATCACTCTTTTAATTATATTAAAATAAATATATAAACTAAAATCATTGTAAATTAAGGGGATTATTGGGGAATATATAGAAAAACAAGGAGAATTAAAACAAACAAATAGATATAACAGAATTTACATCTACCAGTAAAAACAAACACAGAATTTTATACAAAAGTATAAAAATTTTATAAAAAGCAATATATCGTAAAAATAAAATCCCACAGAAAATAAAGAGTTTTTCTGCGGGATTTATTTATTTGCTTATTTGCTTATTTACACTTTACTATTCCTGCTTCTTCTTCAGCTTCCTTTTCAAACTTATTTAAACTAATGTTAAAGTACTTTATGAAGAATAATGCAACAATAATAGCTAAAATTGGATTAATGATATTGAATAAGCAATATGGTAAATAATCTAAAGTGCTAATACCTAATACACCTGAGATAAATACTGCACATGAATGCCATGGAATTAGAACTGAAGTAATAGTACCACCGTCTTCTAAGCTTCGTGACATTAACGTTTTACTTACGTTCAATTCAATATAGTTATTCTTATAGATCTTACCCGGCAAAATAATTGAGATATATTGGTCACCTGTAATCAAGTTCAAGCTAATTGCTGTGCAAACAGTTGTAACCATTAACAAACTAAGTCTTCTTACTAAGAAGCTAATCTTATTTAATAAATACTTTAAGCTTCCAACTGCATCAAGTAATGAGCCAAAGAACACCGCTGCGATAACTAAGAACAAGGTGTTAGTCATGCTAACCATACCACCGCCACTTAATAACTCATTAATGGTGTCATTACCAAAATTTGCATTTACACCTTCGGCAATAGCCGCCCATACATACAGTAAATTATTAACTAAATCGTTTTCTTTACCACTAAATATTGCAACAGTATTAGTTTGATATGTAATAGCAATAATTACACCTGTAACAATACCTGTCACTAAGATAAGTATTGTTGGTAATCTCATAACTGACATTACGATCAAGAATACTAACGGAATTAAGTTAATAACAGAAATGTTAAACACCTTATTTAATTCAGTATCAATAGCCGTAATACTTTCAGGATTTACACTGTTTGCTGTATCACTTAACGTTAAACCAATAATTGTGAAAATAATACCTGCTAATACTATACTTGGAATTGTTGTATAAAGCATGTTCTTAACGTGCTGAGATAACTCTACTCCAGAAATTGTAGAAGCAAGGTTTGTTGTTTCAGACAAAGGTGAAAGCTTATCGCCAAAATAAGCACCAGAAATTATAGCACCGGCTGTTATCGCTGGATTTAAGCCTAATACATTAGAAATACCGATAAATGCCACCCCAATTGTTGCACAAGTACTCCATGAGCTCCCAATTGATAAAGATACAAATGAAGAAACAACTAAAGCACATAAATACAGATAATCTGTATTTAACATATGCACACCATATGAAATCATTGTCGGAATTGTTCCAGATATTGACCACGATGCTACTAAACCGCCTATAAGCAATAAAATAATTAAAGAGCTTATTGCTGACGAGATCCCTTTTACGAACTCGTCTTCTAGATACTTATATGAGAAACCTCTATACATACCTATACAAATAGTAACAATACCTGCAATTATCAATGCAACTTGGTTAGCTCCAGACGCACCATCGCCTCCAAAAACCATAACACTTGATGCAAGCATTATCATTAGCAGAACAATTGGGAATAAAGCTAAAAACATATTGTTTGGCTTTATATATGGTAGATTTAATTGCGCTTCATTCAAGATTTACTTTCCTTTTATATATTAAATTGTATTCCTGTTTCTAATCTATATAGATTGTCTTTAGCCATTTGCGAATCTAATATCTCATAAGCTCTTTCGCCAGTACAATGACCTGTGTAAACTTTTATTTTGTTTTCTGTAAAATATTTAGCTAATTCCTTTATTTCACATTCACTGTGGATGTATTCATTAGTCTCAACATCCATCCCTTTTAAATGTAAACCTCCAACATATACTTTGATTGGATATTCTTTAAAGATATCTAATGACTTGATGTGATTAATAATGTTAACCACACCATAATGAGAACAGCTATTAAACACAATTAAACTGTTATCATCCTTTATTATTAGACTTCCTTCATGAGAAAAATCATCATAATCAAGCATATCATCGGTAATTTGGCTAGTATTTACATCCGATAAAGATTTAGCTTTAATAGCCTCTTCATTCTTCAATACAAACAAACCATTCTTTTTTCCAATATCCTGGCCTTTAAAATCTTTGGGATTTGGAACAAAAATGATATCCTTAGTTATCTCAATATAACCTTTGATTTCTAAGCAATCATTATTATCATCTAATTTCTTGTCACAACCTACTTGCTTAACATCTATTCCACTATCTTCATCAATATCTTTAATTAAAGGAGCTATACTTATAAATCTATCTCTAAAAGTAGCAAGCTTTGAATTTAATCCTATGTAATGAAGCTTACCGTTTGAGTTGGAATAGTATTGCTTAAATATATTAGCACTTGATATTACCTTGTAAGTTTCATTCTCTTTTAATAACTTTACAAAACCATTACCATGATCGTAATGACCATGCGACAAGAACAAATAATCTAATTCTTTAAGTTCTATGCCTAAAGAGTTTGCATTCTCCATAAAAGAAGAACTACAACCAGCGTCAAGCAATATTCTTAAACCATTCACTTCTATATAAAGACTAAGAGCATGTTCATTCTTTAATAAAGGACTAGATATCTCATTTTCAACTAATACTGTAAACTTCAACATACATGCTTATCTATATATCTGTAAATTAAATTAGCCTTCGTTTAATAAAGCACAATAGTTAAACAATTAAGAAGTTGGTATTTTACCATGTGATGATTTTTCAGTCATTAATATTTATTTCTAAAATTACTTGACCAATTTGAACAATTCTATTCTTAAACTCAAGTTCATCAACTAGTTCTGATGTTAAGATTAGATAACGTAAATGATTCTTATCTTCCTTTATGTTAGGTGTAAGAAGAGCAATAGTTGGTACAGTTTTAGGATAATGTTTCAATGATACGCTGTTTCTCTTTGAATCTATATGCTTAAAGAAACCAATATCCTTGAACAAAACTCCATCCATACTAATAGCTATAACTTTAAATCCCTGACTGATATAAGATTTAAGCATGGATAAAGCAAGTGAACAATACTTACAACTTCCCTTATAATAAAAAACCAACATACTATCTTTTGCAAGTGTTTTTATTATTTGACTTTCATGCTCTCTTTGTTGAGAGTACTTAATCCTTTTTGCTTTTGTATATCCAAACATAAGTTTTTGTTCATTAAGTTCAGGATATATAAATTTAACGTACTGAGAGTTATTAGCAAAGGTTGTACTTTTTTCCATTGCCATCTTTTGTAATAAATAGTATTTATAAAGATTCTCAAAGCTTGGTTCATCTGTTGCCATTTCTAATGCTTTAGGAATCAATTGTTTTAAATCTTTACTAGATAACAAACCATTGGGTAAGCGTTCAATATGATCTAAATTTTTTAATTTCTTTTCTAATTCCTTATCTAAATCTATTTCTTTTTGTTTCGATAAGTATGATGCTCTAGGAACTACATTTTTTATATCTTCTTCTTTTTTCTCAACTTCATCATCCTTATACCAAAACCATCCTTCTTCCTTTGAACTATAAAATTCATCCGCAGCATTGGCAAAATTAAAGTTACAAAGAATTATGAAACATAAAAACAAAAAACAAAATAATCTACTTCCAGCCTTTTGGAGTTTAAATATCCTTAAAAACTGTAAACAAATTACTAATGCTTTAAAATTTAAACAATAACTCATATCAATCATAACTACAGTTATATCTGTTTGTTAGATATCTAGCTTTAAAACACAACTGCTATTTAACACAAGGTCAACTCTTCTAGCTGCGTCAATTTCTAATACAGGGAACATGTCTTGAGCAAGACGAAGATAAAATGATGCAATTCTATCTAAAGCCTTTGAAGAACCATTTACTAATGCGCCTTCTAAAGCCATCGGATTATATACTCTTTGATACTCCATTGAACTTGAATGAGAACTATTATTTATAACAGGAATTGGACTAACATCAAAAGCTCCTCCAAGTCCTTCTAAGAATCCCGCCCATAAAGATCTCGCTATTAACTTACCTTGTTTCGAAACAAGTCTTCCTCTAAGACCTGCTTTCCCGTCTTCTCCTACAGCATATGCATTTAGCTTTTGTTCTATATGATTTCCTCTCTTAGTTATACAACTCAAAGATTCAGCTCTTAAATATACTCGTTCAGAACTCATATCGCCATAACCTGCTGCTATTACAAAACATTCTTTTAAATCTAGTTTATAATCATTTGGCAAAAGAGCATTTTTATCTAAATTTATTAAAACCGGGAAAGGCTCACTTCTCGAATTTTGTTTTGTAGGAGCATCAAGACCGGTGATTAAAATACCACTTAAAATGCTTCCTGAAGGTATTTTAAGTTTTTGATATTTCTTTTTTTTAAGCTTTTGGTTATGTGCAATTTCCTTATTATAATTACTAATTTTATTACTCTTGTTTTTATCTGCACTACTCAATACTCTTATTTCAACACTTTTAGCTTTAAGATTATGTTTTTCATCGTCCCTAAAATTATTTTCGTTTAAGGTGTTTGCTAGATTCATAGCTGCGGCTTGAATATCTTTTGAAGTTGTTATTTCATTAGTAGTAACATCTAATTTATTTTTATCAACTTGTTCTTTGGTATCTAATTTTTCAGTTTCCAAATTACAACTTGAATACATATCTCTTTGCATTTCTTCATTCTCAAGAAGCTTATCTAACTTCTTGTTTAATTCATCAATACTTTGGATTTGATTTGAATTTGCTAAAGCATCATCATTAGAAATTGACTCTTTATCTTCTTGATTTGAGTTATTGTTACTACCTTCAGTAATAACAACATTTTGATTTTCTAAATTAAAATGTTGTTCACCTATTATGTGTTCATTTAAAACTGTACTTCTAGAACCTTTATTTCTGATTTGAATTAATTCTTTTTTGATATCTTCTAAATCTTTACGTAAAGCTACATTCTCTTTCTGAGCCTTTCCTAATGAAACTTTTAAGGCATCAATTCCTATTTCTCTAGTGTTATAGTCAGTAAGCACACTTTTAATTTCATGATTCCTTTTAGTGTTTTCATCAATATCTTTTGCAAACACCCACCCCATTATTCCTAATATAAAGATAGCAAAAATAATAATAGAATACTTTTTTAGAAAAGGAGATATATTCATTTTATGTTCCTTAAATTGTTATAAGTTATTGTTATAAAGCGTTTTTATTAATTATTAGAATTGTTATTAGTTATTCTTCTCATATAATGGGAGTTTTAAAACTACTACCACTAATTCATTTTTCCCTTTGGAAACTATCTTGCTATTAAGAGCACTAAATGCAATAACTCTTGAATCAGAACACTCTATAAATAAATCTTTATTACTATCATTATCAAACAAAATTATTAATGATAAATAATCATCATAAATAAAACCTTTTAGTACCTTCTTAGTTATATGCTTGTCATTTTTATTACATAAATTTTCAAATTCATATTTTTCTGCTATATCATCTAAATCTTCAACTTCCTTATATCCCCTTGGTAAAGATGAATGTTCTGAAGTTACAGTATTTGACCAAACTGTTTTAATAAAATGACTGATACGACTTTCTTTATCATCAAGTTTTATATCAAGTTCACTTTCATTATAACGATCCTTTAAGGAATCATTTTTTACAAGCAACCTTGTTGCATCATCTAATGAAACAGTGATATTACGAGCAAATGAATCTTCTTGAGGCTCTAGTTGTAACAAAATTGAAATATCTTCATCATCACTTGGAGTTACAAATAAAGTAATGATTTCATCATCCTTTGGCATTACATATAAATTTCCTTCTGAAATTTTAAGTAATGCATTCGAAACTGTATTTACCTTTATATCCTTAAAAGGAAATGACAATCTGTTTAGATCATTTTTAGCAACAAAATAATGATATGTATTTGTATCATTCTCTTGAATGTCAGAAAAATCTGTTGCAAAACAAGTTGTTTCAAATAAAATCGACAATACAATTAAGATTATCAATAAAAATAAAACCTTCGTATATTGAAAAACATTTATATACTGGTATTGTATTGAACAAGCTTTTTTTCTAATAATCGCTTTTTGGTTTTGTTTTAAATTTTTTTTATAATTAGATACTTCTAAGAAACTCATATCTTTATTATTCATGATTAGCTTTATCATATAATTTCTCTTAACTAAATTTTTATTGTTTTGTTGTTATTCTTTAGTTATGGTTATTTTTTAATTTAAGTTTTATTATTGTTATATATTATTGTAATTATCTTTTTAAACGGTTCTTTTTACTCCCCTCGAAGGTATCCATATAAGTAAGCATTGGCTGAAAATTATCAAATTCAAATCCAAACTCAAAAGTCCTCATTGAAAATATTTCATTGCCACTAGGTCCTTGTATTACGCTCCTACCTGTCACAAACACCTTATCTAAAACTTCATCATAAATGACTAAAGAAGGTTCAAATCTCTGCGTTAGATGTTCTCTTTTGAAATTAATAATTTGTTCTTCAAGCTTTTCACTAAACTCATTGTAAACATCTGGTGATAGCATGTTATTTAAACTATCTTTAATAAAATCAATGTTACTTGGAGTTGCATTACCTAATAGTTCTGCTAAAAAAAGCCCCCACGATTTTTTATATCCAATATCACTCTTATTTAATGCAACCTTCACTCTCTCATTTAAATGAGGAGGAACTAAAACAATTGTTTCAGAATAATTGAACATCTTAAAAGATAAAAAAACACAACTTATTGAAAGCAAAAATGTTAACGCAAACAAAAATGCGGCAGTTATTCTTAAACCTTGATAGGATTTAACAAACAATTTATAGTTCATTATGTGTAACTCTTATATTTACAATACCTAGTACAATTCTCTTAAAAATGGATTCGGAATACTTCTGCCACGCACAAATCCAAATCCATACCAATAAAGCATGTGATTCAGATACCCACTTATCATAAACTTAGTGTACTTATTACAGTAATGCTTAAATATCCATCCAAATATACAAAACAAAAGCACTTGTCCCATCATGAAACCAATCATAACAAACACCATGAATGGAATAAACTCATCTACTGACCAAAGTAAAATCACTGGCATTTCATCTACATATCGAGGCATCGGTACAGCTCTACTCATATTGTTCTCCTTATAAATTATTATTTATAGTTATTTATTCATCATTTGTACTAATTGCTTACAGCTATCATTACATGCCGAAATCAATATATCCTAATCACAAAGGTCTTTTATAAGTAAATGGTGAATAAATTACAGTTCTAGTACTTGTAAATATAATTAAAGAAAGTAAAGACAAAATAGACCATTCATACAATGAGTGACTTAATACAAAACCTGCAAACAACAAAATTGCAACAATACATAACCACATATCTATACTTAGTAATGTCTTAAACTCAATTGGATGAGGAAGTTTTCGATAAACATGTCTTAACCTTCTTTTTAGTAATGCATCTATTAAGAACAAGACCGTAATAGCTACCAAATAAAATGAATGACTAAATACAAACTCAATTCTTAACTTCAGTAATACAAAATATAATGTAATGCATTCATATATATGTTCTAAAGAACTACTTTTTTCTGGTACATTAAATCTATTAAGAAACTCTAAATCATTAACATCAAGATTACGTTCTTCCTTAGTTGAAAAATACATAATTTCGTGCATAACTTCATCTTGATGATTGAACACAAAAAAGATAGTGTAAATCAAAAAAATGCCCAAAATCACGGCACTAATCTCGGTAAAAAGACTGCCTTTACTCATTAAAATTGTCTCCAACTATTTTTTAATTTTTTATAATTCTAATAATATCGTAATAAAAACATGCAAATTTTAAACATTGTTTTATAAGGTGTCTAAGCTGTTCTGACTAAAAATTGGTAAATAAAAACAAAATTAACTTAAAATTGTATAATCTTTAATCAACATTAAATATCTTGATAAAAACTTGATAAAAAAATAAAGAGTAGAGACTAACCTTTAGAATTAACAAAATTCAAGAAGAAGTAATAAAATTCAAGAAGAATCAAAAAATGATTCTAACAATGCAAGGAGAACTAATAATATATTATATCTTTTAGTTCTCCTTCTTATAAACTATAAACAAATACACTTCTAGCAGTTGAACATTATGAGAAATCTCTAGGTCTTCTATACATTATCCTTGAACCATTATCCTTTATCCATTTACTCCATTTATGATAATCTGGATAAATCCTTAATACTTCTTCATAAAATTCTTTTGAATGATTCATATACTTAAGATGACTTAGCTCATGAACGACTATACTATCAATAACTTCAGGAGGTGTCAGCATGAGCAAACAATTGAAATTTAAATTACCTTTTGAGGAACAACTACCCCATTTTGTCTTTTGACATCTAATTGTAATATGATTGTAAGTAACTCCTAATAGTTTGGCATAAAACTCAACACGTTTAGGTATTACCTTTAAAGCTTGATCACTAAGTGCTCTTATTTCTTCAATAGTTAATGTTGGAACATCATTACTGAATTCTTTCATTTTAAGTATACGCTCAGCAATCCATTTTTTCTTATCTTCAAGAATCTTTTCTATTTGCTTTTGAGTTATAAATAATGATGCCTTTACAACTACTGAGCAATCCTCTTTTACACTAATTGATACAGTTTTACGATTAGAGCGGATCACTGTAATTTTCATTCAAATTCATCCTATATTAATTTTAAACAGGCATATTCTAACATTTATTTGTCGCTTAACGTAAAGCAATTTGGAATAGTATTTAGTTATAGTAATTTAAATATAATCTGAATAAAAGAGACTCTTCACGATATATTATGAACCTAAAAAATAGTATTCCTTTAGTATAAAACAAAACAAGACAAAATCTTGCCGAAATTTTGCGAGTATAGATAGTTTAAAAATTTTTATTAAAAAAATTCTCAAGAACGCTAGAAAAATATAGCGTTCTTATTTTTTATATGTTATGCTAGATAGGTAAGTTAAATATCTATAAAGGATAAAATCATGTTT
>JAXJQF010000138.1:0-4702 GCA_036311285.1 Ruminobacter sp.
AAACATGATTTTATCCTTTATAGATATTTAACTTACCTATCTAGCATAACATATAAAAAATAAGAACGCTATATTTTTCTAGCGTTCTTGAGAATTTTTTTAATAAAAATTTTTAAACTATCTATACTCGCAAAATTTCGGACTAATAGTGTTTTCTTTTACTACATCAAATATCTAATAGCTTTTATTAAGACAGGATTAACACTGTTTTTGATAGAGCTATTTTTGTTTATTTGTAGTTTATTTTTACTTAAATCTGTTGTTTTTATAAAGATTGAAGTTGTTTTATTAACAATTGGAGCGTTCTTAAATCTTTACCTATTAATGGAATTGTTTATATGGAAGCAGGTTGAAAATAATAAAGACTCATTTTCAGTTCTTGATGATATGTTACTAAGTATCTTTAATAGAAGAATGAATGATAAACCAATAGATTTACGAATAAAAGGAACAGTTAAGCGATTAGAGCAAATTGTATCAGTTAATTTTTTGATTATTATTTTCTTTTTAATAGTAATAGTGAGTGCGTAAATGTCGCCAATAAAATTAAATAGACATACTACTGAGGAATCTATAGGCTTTTGGTACAAGACCTTTTGGATGACCCTGTTAGGTGTCATGTTTTTTGTATTTTATGGAATGAGTGGCTATTTTGTTAGTCATTACATCAAGGATGCACCAAGTATATTTTTAGACTTCGAAAGCTATATGCCATTTTGGGAGTGGTTAATTACTCCTTATATGTCTAGTGACATAATATTTATAGTTGTCTTTTATTGTTGTACAACAAGACTAGAGATGTTGAATCTGGTTAAAAGAACAACAGTAGCAGTGTTGGTTGCTACGTTGTTTTTTGTTCTCCTACCTTTAAAATTTAGTTTTGCAAAGCCTGAAGTAATTAATCCGTACAATAGCTTTTGGTTTGAGTTACTTACCTCAAATGATACTATCTATAATCAAGCTCCTTCGTTGCATGTTTGCTATGCTGTTATATTTTATTCTGTGTTAAAGGACCATACTAAAGGCATAATGAAAGCTATTACTGGTATATGGTGTTTCTTAATTGGTATTTCCACAATATTTGTATATCAGCATCATGTGATTGATTTATTTTCAGCAGGGATTCTTATGAGTCTTGTGTTTTTACTATTTCCACAAGGGTTAAAACGAAGTCAAAGGGTGGGGATTTTTTTCCTTTTAATTTCAAATATATTAGCTACGTTAGCAATTCTTCTTATCGTCTTTACAGATAACAGCTTATGGTATGTATTGTTTAGTGGATCATTATCATTATTAAGTGTTGGTCTTTGTTATATTTATAACAAGCCTAGTTTATTAAAATTATGGAATGTTAATATCTGGAGAAAACAATTAATAAGGAGTAAGAACTTAAATTGTAATGCTTTTGTTAGTCTAGGGTTATATCTATTGAATATTTTAAAACTGATAATAAATTGGCCTTATTATTTAGGACAGTTTATTAATTGGTTCTTCTTTGCAAAAAAGGACGAACATCTAAAAGTTGAAGTGTCTTATTTGTCAAAAGGTAGTATTCGTAAACTTAAAGCTCACAATGCTTCTATAGAAATATGTAAATTAGACGATGAAAGTGAAGCACTAAAGAATACAACCAACAATTCAAAGAACATAACTATTTTAGTTGGTGCAAGATTACATAAAAAAGGTTACCAAGCTTTAACGAAAGGCTCTCAATTGTATGTATTAGATTTAAGTGCAGAGTTACAAGAAAATTATTGGTGTTCTAGAAATTGTAATTGCAACTCCTATCCTATTCTTGATTTAGTTGAACATACTTCTGAAGAGCTAGTTGATATCTCAAATGAATTAGATTTGATTGTCGATTCATTGAAGGATGGAGATGTTCTTTATATACATTGTATGCTTGGTAAATCTAGGAGTTTCTTGGTTGCTTTATTATGCTTGATTAAATTTAAAAACATGACATTTGAAGAAGCGAAGTGTAATATATTGTCAAATAGCAAGAATGCTTTTTTACCAAACTATTTGTTTTCAGATGTATTAGAGATAAAGCAAATTTAAGGAATATTTGTAGGAAACAAAAATGATAAGTGAAATTATAAACAATGGCTTAGATTTAACGATAACTGATAATACACTTATATTTATATATTCAATCTTAGGATTTATGGTTGTAGGTACATTGTTTTTTGGAATTTGGCATCAGCTAAATAAAGAAAATAAAAATGTATATAACTTCTTTCTACGTTTTAAATCTCTTTGGGTTGTTGTTTTGATTTTAGGTATAAGCTTTACCTTTAACAGACTAACTGCGTTTTTAGCCTTGATTTTAATTAGTTACTTAACTTTTAAAGAGTATATCTCTCTTGTTCCTACAAGAAAGGCAGATAGAAGAGTACTTCTATGGGCATATATAGCAATTCCGATACAATTTTACTTTTTGTATATAGATTGGCTAAATATGTTCTATTTGTTTATTCCATTATTTATGTTCGTGCTTATTCCTATAAGAATGATTGCAGTTGGTGAGAATAAAGGTTTTTTAGGAGCTTGCGGAACTATTCACTGGGGATTGATGGTATCTGCTTATTCTCTAGGTTACTTGGCTGCTTTATTAAACATTACACCAAATGATAATCCAAACGGAGCTGGGCTTGGACTATTGTTATTTGTAATGGTTGCAACTATTTCAAATGATTTTGCACAAGCAATTTGTGGTAAACTATTTGGTAAGCACAAGATAATACCAAAGGTAAGTTTCAATAAAACAGTTGAAGGGTTTTTAGGTGGACTTACTTTCTCTATGATATTTGCTTATCTTGTATTGCCTCATATAAGCAACATAGAAGGAATCACAACAATTTTCGTTGGAATTGGCATGAGCTTAAGTGGATTCTTTGGCGATGTTATTATGTCTGCAATAAAGAGAGACATAGGAGTTAAAGATTCAGGAGCAATGTTACCTGGTCATGGTGGAATATTAGATAGAGTTGATAGCTTAATAATATCAGCACCTTTCTTCTACCATATTTACCATTATATATATTGTTAATACGATATTATGAGTAAGATAATTCGTGGTCTTTTATTTTTATTAATACTCAAGCCATTTATGTATATTGTGTTTGGTTTGCGTATATTTAATTATCATAAATTACCTATTGGAAAACAAAGTATAATCATAGCAAATCACAGTAGTCATATAGATACATTATGTATATTAAGTATATTTCCTTTAAGTGATGTATTAAAAATTCATCCAATAGCGGCAGCTGATTATTTTTTTACAAATAAGATAAAAAGTTTTTTGATGAAGAACATTATTGGTGCTGTACCTATTGTCCGTAAACGTAAAAAAACAACTGAAACCGAAAATGCTAATAAGCTGAATGTATTTGAAAACGTTGAAAAAGTTTTAGAAAAAGGGGATTCAATAATACTTTTCCCTGAAGGAACTAGAAGCATCGATAGTGATATACATGAATTTAAAAATGGCATTGCTATTTTAGCAAAGAAGTATCCGAATATACCTATAACTCCATTGTATATAAGTGGAGCTGATAAAATTTTACCAAAGAATGATTTTTTATTTGTTCCATATGTTATTGAAATTAACGTAGGAGATGTTCAATATTATAATAACCAAGCAATTTCTTCTAGAGAGTTTTCTAATAAATTATATGAAACAGTTAAATCATTGCGTAATGAACTAGAAGAGTGGAATAAATAATGATTTCAGTTTATAACTTAAAGAAAAATTTTCAAAATATACTTCGTCCTTTATCTGATTATATGTTTAAGATAGGCATTACCGCTAATATGGTAACTATAACAGCATTTATTTTATCAGTAGTTGTTGGCTTTGGACTATTTTATTTATCTTCATGTAGCAGTTTATTTTTCCTAATTATGCCTATCTTTTTGTTTGTAAGAATGGCATTGAATGCAATCGATGGAATGCTTGCAAGAGAACATAATCAAAAAAGTAATATAGGTGCTATCTATAATGAATTAGGAGATATTCTTTCTGATTGTGCTTTATATGTACCATTGTTTATAGTATTAGGTGTTGATCACTATCTAATAATGGTGTTTATTGTTTTATGTATAGTGTCTGAAACTGTCGGTATTATAGGATGTCAGATTAATGCAAGTAGACATTATGAAGGTCCGATGGGTAAAAGTGATAGAGCGTTTTATATCGGAACACTATGCACAGTATTAGCATTTTATTTTATTGATGTACTTTATCTTCAAATTTTTGTTGGTATTGTTTCTTTATTGTTAATTTACACAACAGTAAATAGAGTTAGAGGAGAATTAAAGGAAGTAGCAAAGCAAGATTAAGAACTATAATTAACAACAATAATTAGTAACTAACACTAATAATAATTAACAATAATTAGAAAGAATTATTTAAAGAAAAAAGTTTTTGTTCTATTGCTGAGTTTCTTCTTTAAATTGAACATCAAATAGAACAAAAACTGTTATAAGATATAAAAAATTGGTTCTTCACGGAAATATTGGAAATATAGACATTGAAAAAGGGGCAAAAGTACTCTAATATTTTAAGCTACCAAACCAAAATAGAGAGATACTTTATGCCCCTTCAAACGTATATTACACAAATTAATTCTCGTTGCCAACCTTTTATTGCAATTTCACATAGTTTCGATCCTAAAACTTTAAAATCAGTTTATAC
>JAXJQF010000139.1:0-4968 GCA_036311285.1 Ruminobacter sp.
GTATAGCAACTGGCTTAAAGAACACAACCTTATTCAAAGTATGTCTAGAAAAGCTACTACACATGACAACATTATGATTGAGATATTCTTTGGCAGAATGAAAGTTGAAATGTTTTATGGCAAGGAAAAAACATTTAAGGACTTAAAAGATTTAGAAAAAGCAATTAAAGATTATATAAATTGGTATAACTCAGATAGAGTTTGCAAAAAATTAAATGGCTTGTCTCCAATTAATTTTAGGAAACAAGCCTTGAATTGTGCTAGTATAACTTAGAAACATAAGTGATCAATTTCTGGGGTCATACTAATCCGTGAAGAGCCAATTTTTTAAGAATTCCTTACGTCAATAAAAGTTCTTAAAAACATTTTCTATGTCATTAAACATACTTTTAAATTCTGTTTAAAGTATGATTAACAAACGTTTCAATATTTTTTCTCCAAAAACTATCATCAGTATTCTCTATTTACTTTAAATTTGTGATTTAAATAACGTTTTTAAAGTTGTATAATAAAAATAGAATTTTATATAGGTGAATCAAATGACTCAAAATCTAAAAAAACAAAAAGCTGCAACTGAAGCTTTAAAATACGTTCAAGAAGGTGCAATCATCGGTGTTGGCACAGGTTCAACAGTAAACTTCTTCATTGATGGTTTAGCTTCAATGAAAGACAAAATCAAGGGTGCTGTGTCTAGTTCAATTGCTTCAACTGAAAGATTAAAGGAAATTGGTATTCCAGTATTCGATTTAAATGATGTTGAATCATTTGATATCTACGTAGATGGTGCAGATGAAATTAATCCAACAATGGATATGATTAAAGGTGGTGGAGCTGCTTTAACTCGTGAAAAGATTGTAGCAGCAGTTGCAAAGAAGTTTATCTGTATTGTTGATGATTCAAAAACTGTTGATGTATTAGGAAAGTTCCCTTTACCAGTTGAAGTTATTCCAATGGCAAGAGAATATGTTGCAAGAGAATTAACTAAACTTGGAGGTCGCCCTGTTTACAGAAAAGATTGTGTTACAGACAACGGAAACCATATCCTAGATGTTCACGATATGCAAATTACTGATCCAAAAGAGCTTGAAAAAACAATTAATGCTATCGCAGGTGTAGTAACTGTAGGTTTATTTGCAAAAAGAGGAGCTGACGTGTTAATCGTAGGGACTCTTGATGGTTGTAATGTTAGCTCTAAATAAACAATCCATCTCAAAACAATAAAAGCGATAAAATAAAATGCGTCCGACAAAATGTCTGACGCATTTTATTTAGCTCTATAAATACTAAATTAGAGCTCTAAATGGAAGAAACAACTTCCAATAACTATATCAAGCAACTAATCCTAACTAAACGCCTGTGGACACTGTATAAGACATTGAGTTACGTGTCATCGTAGCCAATGTAGTAGTTGAAGCTGAAAACTCCAACTTATATAAGTCGGAGTAGTTCACAACCGAATAAACTAAACAATCATAAAACTTTAAATTTTTTTATATTTTAAATGACTAAAAAAAATTTAATTCGTGATGAAGTGATAAAATTTTTTAAAAATTATATTTTTTTGAAAAAATAAAAATTTGCATTTTTTAAAATTTTAAGGATCATTATTTTCGTTCTAATCGACTAAATTTTCATCAAAATTTATCTTTTTTGCAAAATGCCTACCTAAATATAGTATTCTAAAAATATTTAAAACTAGTATCAAAAATCACATTTTTTTGTCTTTTCATTATTGACAAAATAAATTGCAACTATTTTTGTTGAAACTTTATATAACACACGTCACTTTTTGTTTAAAAAATTAGTTGTAGAAATAATTTTTATTCATACATTTACAACTTAAGTACCACTATATATAGTATGTAATCATTAATTATCAATTTTTACACACAATAGATAGTGTTATGCTATTTTCATCATTTTCAAAATTCATGAAAATTTTTCAAAGTTTTAGTTGATATGTTATTGCTAGAAAACATTGATCTAAATCAATTTTATATCAGAAAAAAATATAAAAAAAATATTTGTTGTCTACTTTACATTTTCTTGATAAATTAGCACTCGTTTTATTTTAACGCCACTATATCTTGTTATAATATCACTACATATGACTATATATTGATATTTAACTGATTATTTGTTAAGAGATTAATTGTTTAGGTTGGACGTTAGAAAACAAGCCTTTAATTAGAATAATAAAATCATTATTGCTTGTTTAAATGAGATAAAAATAACTACAATTCATTTAGCCAGCCTGTATTGTTAAAAATTTTTTGTGCCATGCTCGGAGATTTATTTATTAAGCATGTTAATTGCACGGTTGATGAAACAAAAGGAAAGACTTGTGAGCACACTTGTTGTTATTAAACGTGATGGTTCTAGAGTTCCATATGATGCTATCCGAATCGTTAATGCTGTATCAAAAGCTGCTGATGCTTGTGGTTTCAGAGATTTAGCTTTTTGTGCAACTATTGAAGCTGAAGTATACAAAAAGATTAAAGAAGCTACAGAAATTGAAATCAATGAAATTCAAACACTCGTTGAAAATCAATTGATGGCAAGTAAGCATAAAGAAATTGCTAGAGCATACATCGAATACCGTCATGACCGTGACCGTATGCGTGAAAAACAAAGTCAATTAATTCATGATGTTGAAAGCTTAATCGCTCAAAACAATCCTGAATTGTTAAATGAAAATGCAAACAAAGACAGCCGAGTTATCCCAACTCAAAGAGACCTATTAGCTGGTATCGTTGCTAAGCACTATGCAAAGCAACATATGTTACCATTAGACATCGTTCAAGCTCATGAAAAAGGTGAGATTCATTTCCATGACTTAGACTACTCACCATTATTCCCAATGTTCAACTGTATGTTGATTGATATTGAAGGAATGTTAACTCATGGCTTTAAGATGGGTAATGCTGAAATTGAAACTCCACGTTCAATTGGTACTGCTACAGCTGTAACAGCTCAAATCATTGCTCAAGTAGCAAGCCATATTTATGGTGGTACTACAATTAACAGAATCGATGAAGTTTTAGCTCCGTACGTTACTCAAAGCTATAATAAGAATTTACAAGTAGCTAAAGAATGGAACATTGTTGAAGCTGAAAGCTATGCACGTTCTCGTACTGAAAAAGAATGTTATGACGCATTCCAATCGCTAGAATATGAAGTAAATACACTACACACAGCTAATGGCCAAACTCCATTTGTTACTTTAGGTTTTGGTTTAGGAACATCTTGGGAATCAAGGCTAATCCAAAAATCAATACTAAATAATAGAATCAAAGGCTTAGGAAAGAACCATAAGACAGCTGTATTCCCTAAGCTAGTATTTACTATTAAGCGTGGTTTAAACTTAGATAAGACAGACCCTAACTACGACATTAAACAATTAGCGATAGAATGTACTTCTAAGCGTATGTACCCTGATATCGTTAACTATGACCAAGTTGTTAAAGTTACAGGTTCATTCAAAGCTCCTATGGGTTGCCGTAGTTTCTTAGCTCCATACTTAAAGGATGGTGTAGAAGAACATGAAGGTAGAAACAACCTAGGTGTAGTAAGCTTAAATTTACCACGTATTGCTATTGAAGCTAATGGAGATGAAGTTAAGTTCTTCCAATTATTAGATAAGAGATTAAACATCTGTTATCGAGCATTAATGGAAAGAATTCATCGCTTAGATAACGTAAGAGCAAAAGTTGCTCCAATCTTATACATGGAAGGTGCTTGTGGTGTTAGATTAAAGGCTGACGACAAAGTATCTGACATCTTTAAGAATGGTAGAGCTTCTGTGAGTCTTGGTTATATTGGTATCCATGAAACAGTTAATGCATTATACAAGAAAGACGCTCACATCTACGATAGTGAAGAATTACGTCAAAAAGGTATAAAGATTGTTAAAGCATTACATGATGCAACTGAAAAGTGGAAGAATGAAACAGGTTATGGTTTCAGCTTATACAGTACACCGTCTGAAAACTTATGTAACAGATTCTGCAAGCTTGACGCAAAGGAATTTGGTGTAATCTCAAATGTTACAGATAAGGGATACTATACTAACAGCTTCCATTTAGATGTTGAAAAGAAGGTTGACCCATACTCAAAGATTGACTTTGAACAACCTTACCCTTCTCTTGCATCTGGTGGCTTCATATGCTACGGAGAATTCCCTAGCTTACAACAAAACCCTGAAGCTATTGAAGATGTATGGAATTACGCATACGACAGAGTTCCATACTATGGTACTAACACTCCAATAGACGAATGTTATGAATGTGGTTATAAAGGCGAGTTCTCATGTACAAGTAAAGGATTTACATGTCCAAACTGTGGTAACAACGATGCAAACAAAGCGTCTGTAATTAGACGTGTATGTGGTTACCTAGGAGCTCCTGATACAAGACCATTTAACACAGGTAAACAGGAAGAAGTTCGTAGAAGAATAAAACACTGTTAATCAAAAATAAACTTTAATAAGCAACAATTTAAAGTAATTTAAAATAGGGAATTTATAATTCCCTATTTTATTTTCTTCCACAATAAATGCATTATTCTCAAAAGTTACTTCGCATACTTTTCCAATTGGAATTAACTTTCCTCTTAAAACCTGTTAACTTTTAATCATTAGCAGAAAAATTCTTTTAAAATATGATGAGACTAACTTGACCTAATTATTTGTTCAACCATGGTACTAAATATACAAACTAAATAATACACGAAAATAACCTATAAATTAAATTACATATTTAACTTCATGAAGAACAAGACTTAAAAATCAAAGCTTTTAATAAAAAATCATAATTTAGAAAGTAAAATCAACATAAAGTCAACATATTTATTTTTGGTTGTTCACGGAATGATCGGGATATAAGATTTGAAAAAGGGACAAAAATAATCTAAAGTTTAGACTTGAACCAAAAAACTAGAGATATATTTTATGCCCCATAATGTTCATAA
>JAXJQF010000140.1:0-8181 GCA_036311285.1 Ruminobacter sp.
ATTTATGACCAATCTCGTTATTACTTTAATTAAAACACATTGGAAAAATGTGTTTTAAAGTAACTGGAGTACTATTATTTCTATTATTTACTAAACTATCTAAATCTGTATCGCACTGATTTATGTTTTAATCAGTAAAAATAAGCTCAACAAGTTAGTTTGTTGACTATGTAAATTATATTTGATTTTAGCATTAATTAGTTAGTATTACGATAAAATTATACCAAATATATATTTATTTATAGTTATTTTATAGGGTTGACTGTAGTTTTTTTAACCTAGATTATAAAAATTGATTTTGGAAGAGAATTTGATTTTGTTTTCGTAAAATTTGAGGTCAGTTAAAATTAAATCGTTAAATTTAACTGTGATTTAGTATTATTTTTTAAAACATGTAATAATGTTGTGTCATTTTTTTTATTTATAATGGTAACGATAAAAAGTACTTATTAGAGATAAAAAAGAAAAAGATAAGACATAGAATTTGGTGGTTTTAAAATATGAAATTTAATAAATTATCTTCTTTGATTGTTCTTGTAGTTGCTAGCGGTTTATCAACTGCTGTTTATGCAGATGGAGAAAAAGATAAGAAACCTATATCTGTTGGTTTAATGGATCAATTCTCTGTAGAATTTGAACGACCTGTATTATCTGATAAACAGTATGTAGCTGACGAAGAAAGTAAAAATAAGGTTGCATCAGCTTCAATGAATACTAAAGAGCTTGAAGAAGATGAAAAGAGATTAAAGCAAGAACAACTAGAGAAATCTAAGCAACAAGTTGCTAAAACTGTTGAAAAGCTAGAAGAAAAGGTTGAGTCTGTTGAAGCTGTTGTAAAAGTTGAAACGAATGATGCTGTTGAACAAAAGGCACAAGAAGTTAGCTCTAAGGTTAAAGAATTTGTTGTTACAGATGAAATGTTAAATAGCTCAGAGGTAGCTTCTTTATATCCTTTACCACCAATGCCAAAGGTTGAATTTAAAGAATCTGTTGCAATTGATACAAAATCATATGCTAATACATATGTAGTTCAAGCAGGTATCGGTATGAACAGAATTGTAAAAGATTTATTAACTGATGAATTAAAGGCTAAGGGGATAACTCGTAAGATGTTGATTCTTTCTATTTATAGAATGAACAGATCTTCATTTAGTAAGGTTGTTCCAATCTTCCCATACGTGAACTCTGAATTAAAGATTCCAACTGAAAAGTTAATGCTTCTTGAAAAGGATAGCTCATTTGATGAATTTTTCTCAAAGGAAGGAGAGGATGTTAGATCTAAGCAATTACCGATGCTTGGTGGCAATGCTCCAACTCAAGAAGAATTAAATAAGCATGAAGATGCAATGAATAAATATAAGCAAGATGTTGAGAATGTAATGAATCAACGTCGTGAATATTTAATTAAGCAGAATTCCCAAGGCATTAAATAGTAATAAAAGAATTTGAATAAATAAAGAGTTATAAATACTTTTATAGCTCTTTATTAAATTAATAATTATGAACAAATCTTTGTTATATAGTTAAGATAAGTGACAAAGAAAAAAATTAGATGAAAAAAATGAACAAAAAAAACAAATTATTATTCGCTTTAGCTCTGATTACATCATTGACTGCAAGTAATACAGTGTTTTCTAGCGATTTAGGTATAGAGTTTAGACGTCCTAGTAATAAGAACTTAAATGATGATCAATCTGTACAGACAGTTGCTTCTGCTCGTATTAAGGAATTAGGTACCTTGTTAGAAGAGTGTGGTGAGTTAAAAACCCTAGCACCTCAAAAGGTTCCGTCACTTAAAAGTAAAGTAGTAGACATGGAGGCAATCCATTCTAAGTACGAGATTAAAAATACTGATACGTTAAATAAGCTATTAACTTCTGTTAAGACGATCTTGAACAACAAAGACGTTAGTCGTAATAAAATATTAGTTGCTTTATTAAGAGAAAATCCAAAAGCTTTTAACAATTTAGGAGCGATGGTTGGAAAAACTATTACTATTCCGTCAGCTGAAAGAATATTGCTTGAAGAAGAGAATGAAGGTAAAAAAGCTTATTCTATGGCTTTACAAAAATCTTTAAAGTCATATGAAATCCCTAGTTTATATTTGCCATGGGTTGAAGAACAAAAGGCAATAGATCAAATCATTAAAGAAAACTCTGAAATTAATGATAAGCAAAAGTTGTTAAAGGATGAATATGATAAGTGTGTTCTAGCTTATAACAAGAAAGTAGAAAGTAAAAAGAATAAATTAGAGCAAGAAGCTAAGGACGCTTTAGCTAAGAAGGAAAGCCAAGATAAGTCCAAAGGACAAACAGATGTTGCTAAAAAGGATGACTCAGAGAAAGATTTAGAAAACAAATCAAAGACTGAGCAAAAGAAGACTGAGACATCTGCAAATAATGTATCAAAGGAAGATAAATCTAATTCTAATACAAAGAGTGAAGAAGTGTCTGCTTTAGAATACATTGAACAACAAGAAATCGATATCTCAGATGAAGACTTAATGATTGCAGAACCTAAGGAAGAAAAAGCATTAGCTGAAGCTCCAAAGGTAAAGAAGCAAATTAAGCTTACAGAATCTGGTAAGAAGATTATAAAGTTCTCTGATAAAGCTAATGCAGATAAAGCATCAATTAGTTCTAGTAACAATAATGCTCAAGCAGAAGGAACTTCAGGTTCTGTAGTTAAAGGTTCAAAGCTTGTTTTAAATTCTAAATCAATTGTTTCGAAAGACTCAAAGGGTAAGCAGTTGGCTGGTTATCAATTTGGTTCTAAGGAAGAAGCAAAGAATTTGAAACTTGATGAGAATGTTGTTAAGTATATTAAGGATAATGAAGAACATATTTCAAAGCTTGAAGCGAAGATCGATGTGCTGATTTCGTTAGTACAAACTCAAAATGAAAAGATTGAGTTTTTAGAAAAGAGTTATCTAGGAAATTTAGTAAAAGAACATACAGATACGGTAAAATCTTTAGAAGACGAGGATGTTTACACGACAAAGAGCTTTGCTTATTATTTTATGGGTTTTGTGTATTACACTTTAATCCTATTCATTATTCTATTTATAGTAACTTATGTTGTTCTATACATTAACAGACATTATTCGTTAAAACAAAAGTGTGAATCGAACAAGGTGTTAAAGTTTATCTTGAATATGTCTTACTTTGAATATGTAAGGAAACAGAGAAGTAAGTTCTTGAATAAGATTAGAAAGAAGATCGAAGCTGAAGAGCTTAGAGAACGACAAGAAAATTTAAAGTATAAGCAGGAAGAGTTTAATGCTGAGGAAGAAAAGCGTAATCGTTATAATATTTTGACAGAGAATATTAAGCGTGGTACAAATTTTATACGCAAGCGTTTTAAGACAGACTACGTTGACCCTTATGCAATCAAATCAGAACAGAGTGCTGTTTCAGATGAAGAAGAAGTTGTTACTACAGATTATAAGCCAACTGGAAGATTTTATGCTTACGATTCTGAACCAATTGAACCAGTGGCTATTGGTGAAATAGAAGAGCCATTGGCGAATATTAGGGTTAAGAACATTGATATGCCTATTACTCCGAAAGTTAAAGATAATACGAATAGTTAAATAGTAAATACTTGGATTCTTTTTAGAACCCCCGAAAGTTGAATAAAACTTTCGGGGTTTTATTTATGAAGCATATATACGAAGATAAATTAGAAATGTATAGAGTTTGGAAAGAAAAGTTTACAACTGTAAATAATTTGGTTTTATGTCTTCTATTATAATTCTCCTAAAAAAATCAAAATATTTGTTTTTACAAAAACACTTTTGTTTAAATTAAATTCATTTAAATCATGACCATTTCAACAAAATCATATGGTGGCTTGCGTTGCGGGGATTTTTGATAAATTTTTAACAAAAAATATACTTTTACTGTAAAATACGCAAATTCAAATATAATACTTTTTAATTTTCTGAATATAAAACATTTTAATTACTGAGTTTTTATGGAACATTTAAATACTTTTGTCACGTTATTAAATGATTTTTTATATGGTAAATTTTTAATAACGCTTTTAATCATTTGTGGTCTTACTTTCACTATTGCTACTAGATGTGTTCAATTAAGACTTTTCTTAGAAATATTTCGTGTATTGTTTGAAAAGAAGAAAGGGAAGAATGATGTTTCTTCTTTTCAAGCTTTAATGGTATCAACTGCTTCTAGAGTAGGTACTGGTAACATTGTAGGTGTGTCAGCTGCGATTTGTTTAGGTGGATTTGGTGCTGTACCTTGGATGTGGTTAATAGCAATGCTTGGTATGGCATCTGCGTTTGCTGAGACTGTATTAGCTCAAATCTTTAAGAAGAAATCAGATAAAGGTGCATTTGGGGGACCTGCGTATTACATTGAGTTTTTAACAAAAAATCGCTTAATACCTTTATTATTTATCTTAGCGTTAATTTCAACATTTATGGTTGGTTTTAACATGCTTGCTAGTTATAACATTCAAGACTCTTTTAGTGGTTTTGATTTTTATAATAAAGAAACTTCACCTATCTATATAGGTTTAATTCTAACTACCGTAGTAGGTTATGTTCTTTTAGGTGGTGGTGAAAGAATTATTAAGTTTGCAACATTGCTAGTTCCTTTTATGGGGTTAATTTATATCTCTATATCTGCTTTTGTCGTATTTAATAATATTGAATACTTACCAGAAATGTTCAAAAGAATGTTTTCAGAAGCATTTGATTTTCAAGCTATTTTTGGTGGTTTTACTGGTAGCTGTGTAATGTATGGAATTAAACGTGCATTATTCAGTAACGAAGCTGGTATGGGGTCAGCTCCAAATGCAGCAGGTTGTGCGGATGTTTCACATCCTGTAAAACAAGGTTTAGTACAAGTGTTTTCAGTGTTTTTAGATACAATGATTATCTGTACTGCAACAGCTCTTATGTGTTTAAGTTCAGGTATTGAACCTAGTGCTGAATTAAATGGTGTACCGTATGTATTAAAAGTAGCTGAATCAGCATTTGGAAGTTACGGTAATATTATTATAGCTGTTACAATTACCTTATTTGCTTTTACTACAATTATTGGTAATTTATTCTATGTAGATAAATCTTTCTTCTATATTTTTAGAACTGTTCCTAATAAGAGTTTCTTTTTAATTTACAGACTGTTTGCGACATTCATTGTTATGATTGGTGCTTTATTATCAAGTGATCTTCTTTGGGGCATAGCTGATATAACAATGGGATGTATGGCTTTAATTAACGTTGTTACAATTGTATTTTTATCTAAATATGTTGTAGGATCTCTGAAGGATTATCAGGAACAAAAAAAGCAAGGTTTAGATCCTCACTTTAAAGCTTCTAGCATAGGTTTAGAAGGCCAAACTGATTATTGGAAGTAGCAATATTTTCAATATATTTTCTTAAAAAAATTTTCACCCCGTTATTGATTAGATTGATAACGGGGTTTTTATACGAAGTTTATTTATAAAAACAAGCATAAGAGCGTAAAGATGTTAAAAGTTGCGCTTAAAATGCAGAACTGGACATTCGACTTATGTTTTATAAGGTGTGAAAAGTTTAAAAAATAACTAATCCATATGTTTATATTAAAGACACTGAAGAAAATATATATATTTTAAAGTTAGATAAAACTCAATATTTTAATCATGAAAATTATTGAGACAAAATTGATTCAAACAAGATTGCTTGTTTGATTGGTTTAGGAGGAAAACGAAATATTGTATTTTGTAAACCCAATTAAAAGCATAAATACGATATAGTTCTCTATTTTAAAAATTTGAATTTTGCTGCAACTTGTAATGACTATAGAATACATATTAATAGACTTATGTGTTTTTTGGCATAATATTTGAATTAGTTAGTATGACTTTTGGTAAAATTATAATAAATGTCAAATTTTAAACGAATTATGTTAAAAGTTAAGAGAGAAAATGTCGTTAAAAAAGAATAGTGGCAAATTTTTGCCAGGTAAGGTATGCATATGATTAATCGTAAAATATCTATATTAGTACTTATGATGGTAACTTTGTTTGCCACTAGTTCTTATGCTAACGATTGTATTGATATTCGTGGGCCTAGTAATTCATTTTCTAGAAATGACACTTTATGTAATGAAGATGGAACTGTTAAAGCTAAGAAGATTACTAAAGATGTTACAAAGAAAGCTAATAAGAATAAAGAACTAAATGTAATTGAACAAGATGGACATGAAAGCTTGTCAGCTTCGTTAATTACATTTTTAGATTCAAATGCAAATAAAAAAGAAAAGCAAAAGATTGTAGTTCGTGTAGATAAAATTGATAAAGAAAAGGAAAGAAACAAATTAAAGGAAGAGGTTGCACTAAAAGATTGTGTTATCCCGACACCTTTGCCTGATGTTGAAGTTCCATTACCTAAAATTGCTCGAGTTAATCTTGAAGAAATCAGAACAACAAGAACAACAACTTCAACTGAAACTTTGTTGGAGTTAATCAATTATTCAAAACCTGATAATTATGAAGATTTAGATGATAACCAAATATTAGCAGCTGTTTATCGTCAAAATCCTCACGCTTTTGATAACAATGGTGTTATTGGAAATCAATTTATACGTATCCCAAGCAGAGGGCGAATGCTTTTAGAGCATGTATCTACAGGTGAAGAAATCTTTAGACTTGCAAAGATCGGTAAGTTAAAGACTTATCGTCAAAAGATTCCTGCATTAATTATTCCTTGGGAAATTGAAGATAAAATAATTGCTGAAAAAAAAGCAGAAAAGAAAGCTCGTGACGAAGCTTATGAAAAGTTATTAAAAGAATATAACGCTTGTATTATTGATAACAAGGTAAAAGCACAGCTTATCCCTGACAACGCGATCGAAAAGGATATAGTTTTAAAGCAAACAGATGAATTAGCAGATTCTCTTGCAAATGAAGTTTACTTAAGAGAAATTATTGATAACAAAAATGCTATTAGTAATGCTAATGAAAAGATTGAAAACCTTGAAAAGAAAATAGGTGATATCTTATCCTTATTAAAGTCTGATGTAATGAAATCTAGTGGAGTTGATAGCGAACTATTATCTACCTTAAAAGATATTAGAGGTGCTATGGCTGAACTTCAGACTTTAAAGGATGATATTGAGATTTTAAAGCAAAAGGCAACTACTCAAGAAGAAAAGACATCTGAGATTGTTGCTAGTTCTCAAATAGATGATGAATTTACTTATATAATTATTGGTAGTATTGCTGGTATATTTTTATTATCTGTTCTAGGTGTAATAGCATTCTTTAAGAAGAAGAAGGATAGTTTACGTCAAAATCAATTTGCAGATGATGAAGATGATATTGATGTATCTGCAACCGAAACAGATATTTTAGGTAGTATTAAGGTAGATCCTGCTGATTATAATGTAAAATCTGCTGACGATGAAAAGGCGGCTGTTGTTCCTAAAATTAAGATTAATGAAAGTGATCCTGCTGCACAAACTCCAGTGCCTCCTGCTGCAAGTGAGCCACAATCATCTCAGAGTAATAATGCAACAAAACCAACAGAAGCTCCAGCAGATTCTAATAATTCTTCTGCACTTGGTGATATTCCTAATCTTGAAGCTCCAGATGAAAGTATTAGAGAACGTCAAACAGAATCTCCAGACTTGGTGCCGTCTAGACACTTTGATGGTGTTAACGGTGAACCAAAGAGGGATGATACTATCAAAAATAGTATTGAACCAAAGGTTATTGAAGGTGGCTTAGATTCAAAGAGTAATATAGGTGTTGACTTGTCTAAGCATGACGCTGATGTAATGGACGAATGGAGTTCTGCATTAAACGAATCTAAAGGCGATGCTCCAAAGAGTGATGCAGATGTAATGGATGAATGGGCGGCAGCTTTAAATGAATCTAAAGAAGAAGCTCCACAGAGTGATGCAGATGTAATGGACGAATGGGCGGCAGCTTTAAATGAATCTAAAGAAGAAGCTCCAAAGAGTGATGCAGATGTAATGGATGAATGGGCGGCAGCTTTAAATGAATCCAAAGAAGAAGCTCCAAAGAGTGATGCAGATGTAATGGACGAATGGGCGGCAGCTTTAAATGAATCTAAAGAAGAAGCTCCAAAGAGTGACGCAGATGTAATGGATGAATGGGCGGCAGCTCTTAATGAAAGTAAAAAATAGTTATAAATTGATATAAAAATCA
>JAXJQF010000141.1:0-3589 GCA_036311285.1 Ruminobacter sp.
GCTTAAAATATTAGAGTACTTTTGCCCCTTTTTCAATGTCTATATTTCCAATATTTCCGTGAAGAACCCATTTTTATTCCCTTTATTTACTTGAAATATTCTACTTATCTATGTTTTCAAGTAATTTTTCAACATATTTACTATACTCACAAAAAAAAAAAAAATATGCTAATAAAATCTCATTTTTATAAAGGAAAAATAATATAATAATAGTTAAAAGAATGCATAAAACAAGAATTTAACAACTTTTAAGCAATATGATTAAGGTATAAACAATATAATTAAACAACAGAAAGAAGGGAGTAAAATGCAAGCTCAAGGAAATGGAATTGATGTAAATACTAAAAAAATTACAATTGGTTTAGGATGGGACAAAAATAATAATTATAGTGACGAATTTGATTTAGACGTATCTGCTTTTTTGTTAAATAGAAACAAATTAATGCCAAGAGATGATTATTTTGTCTACTATAACAACTTAAAATCCTATGATAACTCAACTATACTTCAGGGAGACAATCGTATTGGAGGAAACTATCCTGGTAAAGATAATGATAATGAAGAAATCATAATTAATTTAGACAAAATTGATACAAATATTGTTGAAATAGTATTTACTGCAACTATCTTCAAAGCTTTAGAAAGAAAACAAAATTTTGGTCAAGTTAAAAATTCTTATATCAGAATATATAACTCTTTATCAAACGAAGTAATTGCAAGATACGATTTAGAAGAAGACTTTTCTGTTGAAACATCCGTTGAATTTGGTCGTCTTTACCTAGAATCTGGTTCTTGGAAATTCGAAGGAATAGGAAATGGTTATAAAGAAGGTTTGGAACTATTTATAGATAAATACGCTCAATAGTTTGATTTTTTTTGCATGAGCTTTTTTTAATAATAACATCTACTGTAATAGATTCCAGATAATAAAAGAATAAAACATCAACTCAAAAGCTTTAACTCGTCGATATTACAGAACCAATGCTCCGAAAAGAACTTTCTTACAAAGAGTTAAAACCAGTTATTGTAATAAACCAAAAGTTACTCACAAATTGTTATTAGTTTTGAAAAAAAATTCTAATAGTAGATTTAAGCCTACATTTTCATTAAACTTTACACTATTCTATTATTTAACCACATTGTGTTGTATAATAACTTTAGATTGACAATAAGATTGAACATACAAAGTGTTTGATTGTCGAAACATTATTAAAACGAGCTAGAAGAAATTACCACAACATTCGCGAGAACGCTATGGCTGAACAATTATTAAAATGGGTAACCGAAAACCTAACATCCTTTGGGTATATGAATTACCTGTTTGCTTTTTTTGTACTAATTCTATGTGGATTTGGTTTACCAATTCCAGAGGATATAATCCTTGTAGCAGGTGGTTTAGTATCTGGATTAAAAGCAACTAACGTTCACATAATGCTAGCTGTATGCTTTGCTGGTGTATTACTTGGTGATTCTACTATGTATATTTTAGGAAGAATCTTTGGATACCGTATCCAAAAGTTCAAACCTATGAGAAAGATCTTACCTCCTAGAAGATTTGCTCAAGTTCAAAGACAATTTACCAAACATGGTATTTGGGTGCTATTTTTTGCTCGTTTTATGCCAGGGTTACGCTCACCTATTTTCTTATCAGCAGGCATGAGTAGACGTATTCCATTCTTACACTTTTTACTAATGGATGGTATTGCTGCTTTAATCTCTGTACCAGTATGGATTTACCTTGCATACTTCTTAGCTGATAATTTAGAGGAATTGTTAAAGAAAGTGCAACAAGGTCAAAGCATTATGCACATTTTTGTAGCTGCAATTGTGTTATTTGTTGTATTCCTATTTACGAAAAACTACATCAAAAAGAAAATCAAGGCTAAGCAAGATGCAGAAAAGAAAGCAGAAGAAAACAACAATAGCACTACTAACAAGTAACTATTATCTTCTGATAACTCAACAAAATAAAATATTGAATATTGAAAAAATTTAAAAAGTTATTTTATAAAAACAAGTTCCATTTAATATTAAATGGGGCTTGTTATTTTTAAATTCATCATTCCTTTAATACTTCAATTCTTCAATGTTCTATGGAAATTCGCAAACATCAGTTTTATAATAAATTATGTTTTAAATTCTCTCTAATTTCATCTTTAGTTTTAAAATTTACAAGGCAGCATCATGGCTTTATACAACTCAACAATAGAACTTATTGGAAACACCCCCCTTCTTAGACTTAATAACATTGAAAAACTTTTTAACTTAAATGCTAAGTTATATGCAAAATTAGAAATGTTTAACCCTGCTGGTTCTATTAAAGACCGTGCAGCTTTATTTATGGTTAAAAATGCAATTGAAAAAGGTTTAATCAAAGAAGGTGACACAATAATTGAACCAACCTCAGGTAATACAGGTATAGGTCTTGCTTTAGTATGTAAGCAATACAAACTAAACCTAATCTTAACAATGCCTGATTCTATGAGTGAGGAAAGAAGAACATTACTTAAAGCTCGTGGTGCAAAACTTGTACTTACCCCTGGTAAAGACGGAATGAGTGGAGCTTGTGAAGAGGCCAAAAGAATACAAGCAACAATCCCTAATAGCATTATCGCAAACCAATTTAACAACCCTTCAAATGCACTTGCACATGAAAAGACAACAGCGTTAGAGCTACTAAAGGATCTTGATAACAAAGTTGACTATGTTGTTGCAGGTGTTGGGAGTGCTGGCACAATTGTGGGACTAAGTAAAAAACTTAAGGAAATTAATCCAAATACCGTTGCAGTAGCAGTCGAACCTCTTGAATCTCCTTTATTGTCAAAAAACATATCTGGTCCACATAAAATTCAAGGAATTGGAGCTAATTTTATACCAGAAAATTATAAGAAAGAGTTAATAGATGAAATAATATTAGTAGCTTCAGAGGATGCAATAAATACAACTACTCTACTAAACAATGAAGAGCAAATTTTAGCAGGTATTAGCTCTGGTGCAAATTTATGGGCCGGAATTGAAATAGCTAAAAGAGATGAAGCTGAAGGTAAAAACATTGTAGTGATTATTCCAGATACAGGGGAACACTACTTATCTCTTGGTATATACCAATAATCATATTTAAGTAAACTAGAACTTAAGATTTTAAGCGAAGCATTATTAAGTATTACTTAATAATGCTTCGCTCTACTTTTACATAATAAACTTTCGTACTTTATAGTAGTAATTACATACATCCTACAATATTCAATCAAAAAAAGTTATCAATATGTGTAGCAAAAATCAACTTTAAAACAATGCTACAGTAGACACATTTTTTAATAAAAAATTTTAATTATTATGAGGTAGCCTTAATTTAAGAAAAATAATTATGTTGTTTGCTTTTATTTTATTCAATAATAAAGTAGGGAAATAAAATCTAAAAAAGTTACAGGATTTTAAGATTTATTAAGTTTAAAATTTTTAAATAGCTTAATAAAACAATTCTGACAATCGTTTAGGACTAATAACCAATATGGCAAAATTTAATTTACCTAATAATACTGTTATAGAACATCTTTTTGGGAAAAAAAGTTCTGCTAGTGAAGAACAA
>JAXJQF010000142.1:0-9749 GCA_036311285.1 Ruminobacter sp.
ACTAGTGGTAACGATGTAATAGAAGAATTTATGGGTTTTATTGAGCCAGAAGATGTTGATAAGATGCAAAAACTTCTAGACGGTGAATCCATAACTGTAGAAGTAAGATCAGCATTATGCTACGGTGATTTAGAGAATCATGATATAAATGATTTTTGGACTTTACTTCTTTATACGGGATATTTAACTTTTGTTCCTCAGTCATATTCACCGGAAAAAGACAGTTATAGTTTGTATATTCCGAATGAAGAAATCAGAAAATGTTTTAAATCCAAAATTATGGATTTCTATAAAAACAATAACGTTATGAGGAATAGCACCAGTAATTTGATAAATGGATTATTCTCGGGTGACGTTGTAGCAGTTGAAGATAATTTAAATGAGCTTTTGGCTAAATATGTGTCTATCAGAGATTTTTCTGTTAATGCTCCGAAAGAAAATTATTACCATGGATTCATGAATGGTTTACTTGCAAATGGTACATCTCTTATTGAAGAACAAAAATCTAATTTTGAGTCAGGAAATGGTTATATTGATTTGATAATAAAGTCTCTAAAGAACAGAGGTATTATCGTTATTTTGGAACTAAAGCAGACACCTGATGAAAATGAAGATAAGTATTTGATTGCAGAGGATGCTGTTGAGCAGATAAATAATAAGAAATACGCTGCCCCTTATATAAAAAGAAACGATATAAAAGCAGTTCTTTCGTATGGTATCTGTTTCTGTAAAAAAGAATGTACTGTTGTAGGAAAAAAACTGAAATAAAATTAGGGTAATCATTTTTTTTATGTTATTGCAAAAATAAAAATTATTTATACATAGAAAAAGACTTCTTTTATGATTTAGGTGCATCCTACAAGATAAAGCAACTTAAGTTAAGAGAAGAACTATGACGTGAATTTTTTAAACAATATAACAACCTTTTATAAATCTTTTACTTCTCCCTTAAAGTGACAACCGTTAACAAAAATTAGTAAGAAGAAGTATTTAAGAATCAGTGTCGTATAATAATGATTAAATCTTCTTTCGTATGACGCTTATAATTCTTGCTAGTATTTTTAAAACATAATTAGTGTTAGTCATAGCTTGGTAAACATGATTTTTCAAAAAAATTAAATTCAACCCTTGAAATCTTTTTTATCGACCTTATTTAATAGTTATAAGAAAGTTCATCATATTGATGATATACAAAATTTGAGTTTAACGTTGTATATATTAAATAACTGAAATATACGAGGAAGATATTAAAAATGGCTGAATCAGAAAAGCATGGTTTTCAAACAGAAGTTAAGCAATTATTACATTTATTAGCTCATAGCTTATATTCAAATAAAGAAGTATTTTTAAGAGAGTTAATTTCAAATGCTTCAGATGCTATTGATAAATTACGTTTTACAGCATTAGAAGATGCTTCTGTTTATGGTGATGATACAGACCTACATATCAGATTAAGTGTTGATAAAGAAAACAAGACTTTAACAATTTCTGATAATGGTATCGGTATGACAAAAGATGAAGCAATTGAGCACTTAGGTACAATTGCAAAATCAGGTACAGCTGATTTCTTTAAGAATTTAACAGGTGACCAAACTAAAGATTCTCAATTAATTGGTCAGTTTGGTGTTGGTTTCTATTCAGCATTTATTGTTGCTGATAAGGTAACAGTAGTAAGTAGAAGTGCAAAGGCTAATGCAGATGAGGCAGTTTGCTGGGAATCTGATGGCAGTGGTGAGTTTACTGTAACTACTGTTAATAAGGAAGGTCGTGGTACTGATATTATTTTAAGCTTACGTGAAGAAGAAAAGTCATTCTTAGAAGATTGGTCTTTACGTTCAGCTATTAGCAAGTACTCAGACCATATCAGTGTTCCAGTTGAAATGTTGGAAACTGTAAAGGTAGGAAACGAAGAAGGTGAGACTGACGATAAGAGCGAAGTTGCTGAATGTACTGAATGGAAGCAAGTAAATGATGCTAAGGCATTATGGACTCGTAATCCAAAAGAAATTACAGACGAAGAATATAACGAATTTTACAAGCATATTACTCATGACTATCAAGATCCTTTAGCTTGGAGTCATAATAAGGTTGAAGGTAGCACAGAATATACAAGCTTATTGTATGTTCCAAAGCAAGCTCCGTTTGATTTATTTAATAGAGACGTTAAGCGTGGTTTAAAGCTTTATGTTCAACGTGTATTCATTATGGATGATGCTGAACAATTTATGCCTGGTTACCTACGTTTTATTAAGGGTGTATTAGATTCAAATGATTTACCATTAAACGTATCTCGTGAAATCCTTCAAGACAACAAGGTATCTGCTCAATTAAAGAAGGCATGTACTAAGAAGTCATTACAAATGTTAGCAAAGCTTTCAAAAGATGATGATAAGACTAAGTATCAATCATTCTGGAAGAACTTTGGTAACGTATTAAAGGAAGGTTTAGTAGAAGATTTTGAAAACAGAGATGATATCTTTGGTTTATTAAGATTTGCATCAACTAATAATGATTCTGAAATCCAAGATGTATCATTAGCTGATTATATTTCTCGTATGCCTGAAAAACAAAAGCATATCTACTATATCACAGCTGATTCATATAAGAGTGCTGCAAACAGCCCGTACTTAGAAGTTTTAAAGAAGAAGGGTGTTGAAGTTCTTTTAATGTGGGAACGTATTGATGAATGGGTAATGAATCAAGTTTCTGATTACAAGGACAAGAAGTTTATCGCTGTTACTTCTAAGGACTTAGAATTAGGTGAATTAGAAGATAAAGAAGATAAAGAAAAACAAGAAGCTATCGCAAAAGAAGCCGAAGGTTTAGTTGAACGTGTTAAGAATGCTTTAGGTGATGATATTAAGGAAGTTAAAGTTTCTACACGTTTAGTTGATACACCTAGCTGTGTAATTTCAGATAACAACATGATGACAAATCAAATGCGTAGATTATTCGAAGCAAGTGGTCAGAAGTTACCAGAAGAAAAGTATACATTAGAAATTAATCCAGAACATGCTTTAGTTAAGAAGATGGCAGAACAAACTGATGATGCTAAGTTCAAGGAATATGCTCAAATTATCTTTGAACAAGCGTTATTATCAGACCAAGGTGGTTTAAAGGATCCTGTTGGTTTCGTTAAGCGTTTAAATAGCTTGTTATTAGGTTAGTTTAAAGCTAGTTTGTATAAAAACTAATTTTAGAAGTAGTCTTACTGATATATTTGCTGAAGTGAATTTAGCAAATAAAGAAAGTGGGGCTACTTTTTTGTGTTAAGAGTTAGCGAATAAATGTAAATGATATTGACATTTACACTATGTTGTTTAATATGAAAAAAAATGAGTAAGGAATAAGATGCCTACAACAGTTGAAGTTAACAAGCAAAGTGTGGAAACTCTTTTAGGTAGTGGGAAAAGCATCCGTTTGTAATTCCCGAATATCAGCGCCCATATGCATGGACTGGACTGATGACCAGGTAGAAACTCTCTTTGAAGATCTTTGTGATTTTACCTCCACAAGAGGTGGAATTGAGCAAGACGGCTCGTATTTTCTTGGAAGTATAGTTTCGTATCAAAATGAAAATGGTGAACAAGAGATAATAGATGGCCAGTAACGTATTACATCACTATTTTTGTTGCTTCGAGCAATATATACAAGACTTGTTGCTACTCCAGAAGCAGAACGAACGTAAGAAGCAAAAAATTTTATTACAAAAATTGAACATGTTATATGGAGAACTAATAAGCTTACTGGTAAGGATGATTATAAGGGTGTAGCTAACTCCGTAAAGAGTCCGGAGCTTAGCTCAATACTAGCTGACTTAGAAAAGAATCAGCTAGCAAATCTAGTGATGAAGGATTAATTTGGTAAAAATATATTTTATAGATCCAAAATAGCAGAATTTTTTTCTAATTAGAGTAACAGGATTTTTAATGGATAATCGTGGTGAGATTATAATCTATCAGACTGAAGATGGATTGACTAAAATTAATGTAAACTTACAAAATGAAACAGTTTGGCTATCGCTAGACCAGATGTCAGGACTGTTTCAGCGAGATAAATCAACAATATCCCGTCATATAAAAAATATTTTCATCGAAGGTGAACTTGTTCGTGAGTCAACTGTTGCAAATTTTGCAACAGTTCAAAATGAGGGCGATCGCCAAGTAGAAAGAAACATTGAATACTACAATCTTGATGTCATAATCTCTGTCGGTTATAGAGTGAAGTCTTTTCGAGGCACTCAGTTCCGTATCTGGGCTAATTCTGTCTTGAAGGAGTATATCATTAAAGGCTTTGCCATGGATGATGAACGATTGAAAGGTAATTCTGGCGGTGATTACTGGAAAGAACTCCTTGATCGTATCCGAGATATTCGTTCATCAGAGAAGGTACTTTATCGTCAGGTGCTAGATCTCTATGCGACAAGCGTTGATTATGATCCAAAAAGCGAAACATCAATTCAATTCTTTAAGATTGTGCAGAATAAACTTCATTATGCCGCTCATGGCCATACTGCGGCCGAAGTCATATATGAACGAGCTGATGCTGAAAGACCTTTTATGGGATTAACTTCTTTTGCTGGTGAATTGCCTGCATTTAAAGATATAGGCATTGCCAAGAATTATTTGAATGAAAATGAACTTAAGATTTTGAATAATCTTGTTTCAGGTTATTTTGATCTCGCTGAAATTAGTGCTATTGAACATCGTCCAATGTACATGAGTGATTATGTAGAGCAACTTGATTCTATTTTAGTTTCTGGTAATAGAAAGCTTCTGAAGGGTTCTGGTACAGTAAGTCATGATCAGGCAATGAAAAAAGCAAAGGAAGAATACAGAAAGTACCAAGAGATTACACTCTCGCCAGTTGAAGAAGAGTACCTTAAGAGTATTAACGGAGTATCGAAAGAAGTTAAGAAACGAAAGAGAAATATTAGATGATTGATGAAACATTAGCATTTAGAACTATGCTTTTGTGTTTGGTGAGATATGTTATTTAATTTACTAGATGTTGTGTTAAAGGATATCACTATGTTTGCTGAAAGAAATTCAGTAAATAAGGTTATCCTTTTTGGTTCTCGTGTAAGGCATTATCATATCGACTCAAAGGTAGAAATATATTCGACAACGATGAAAATTAAACATTTTTGAGATGCTCTTTTTTACTAAATGATATTGACATTTACACGGACTGACTAAGTTACCGAACAAGTTAGATTCTAATCCTTTTACGTCGAATAGCGAATGTTAATTCTTTTTAGCATTATTATAGTTATAACGCAAATCTATTCTTACTTCCTGAGGTAGATTGTCATGCATGTAGTCATTGATTATAGGTGAGTCAATATCTTGAGCAAACTTGTAGTATGGAAGACCATAGTGGTTTGTTTGTTCTTTTATAAAGCTTTCATGACGAGAAGGAAGCTTTGCACAAATTTCATAGTGAATGTTAGCTATGTGATTAAAGAAGTTGTTGTATTCTTCTTTGCTGAAATTTGGAGATAATACGTTTGTGGTGCTGTTTTGTAGAGGATGTTTTCTCTCAAACTTTAAAAATCCGTTAAAGCTTTTTAAAGAACAAATAAATGCTAACACATAGAAGTTAGATATATTTGCTATAGTAGAAGAGCTATATAGTAAATATAGATCAAGAGTAAGACTAACAGCTGTAAGTATTATCTTATTGTTCTTCGAGAAGGTTTTGCTATTTATTTTTATCTTTCTTCTAATCTTATCTTCATCAGGGTATGCTTCCGAGAATATACTTTTAGGTTGATTATAAAAACCGTTTTTGATATGGTTGTCGATAGCGGTTTGTGATAGGTTACTATCTATAATTTGAGTAATGTTTGAGAAACTTAGATGTAAATCAGATAAGGTTCTACTTAATTGATAAGCTAAAACGTTAATATTTAAGTTTCTGCGACAATAATCAATAGCATTTGAAACGTCATAAACAAGCTTAGAGTTGTTGAATTTTAAGCTCTTTATTATTTGTCTTACAGCATAGAAGCTATGTTCTGAGTTGAGCATATAACAAAGTTCATGGTTTGTTATAAAGTAGAGTGGGAATGGAAGGTGTATAAGAGCTTCTTTTAGTTGTGGGGTTTGAGTTGCAAAATCGTATAAGCTTGTAAAGCTTAGTTCAGGATTGGCTAGTAAAGCTTCTAAGAATATAGAGTTGTAAAGTTCAATTATATTTTCATTTTTATTGGTGTCTAAAATTGGGTCTATAATTTTTTTGTTGAGCTTATTTTTAGAGTCTTCTCTGTTTTTTGAATTCTTTATATTTTCATTTGGGTATTTTGATTTAATGAGGTCTATGTTTTTTTCAAATTGGTTACGCTTATCTTTAGAAGTTGTTTTTAATACATAGTTGTTTACTATGTTTAAAAGCTGTTCATGAGATAGTATTGGATTCTCTGTTATCTTATGTTCTTTTATGTATTCACTTGAGATGTCGTATGAACTAAAAAATCCATTTAAGATGTCATTGTAGATACAGTCTTCATTAAATACTGATATTAAATGAATAAGTTTTATTTCTTCGATGTTATGGTCTGCAACGTTGTTAGTATTTTCAAATAAAACATAGTTTTCAGAATTAAAGTAACTAAGTAAAATTTTTGGGTGTGTTTTAACAAAAAAATCTAGCAAAGATAAACATAATTCATCTTCTGTTTGTGAAACTGACTTAACAATGTTGTTTTTTATAAAATCTAGTATTTTATACGCCATTATTTATTACACTTAAACGATTATATTGTCCTATTAACAGTTTTAAAACTTTATTAGTAGCATTCCCTTATCTAGAGTTTTTACTTTATAAGTAGTTCTGTTATTTTTATTGCTTATTTCTTATTTTTCTTTGTTAGAATTGCTGTAAAAAACATTCAGTGACGAAGACGCTATCACAATGTACTTATAATAATATTTATTGTGCAGTTTATCTTTCATGCACATAATCTTTTGTACACAGTATTTTTACAACATTTTTTATTATGTAATGGAGTTTATAACTTACTCCAATTTATCTTGTTAATCAGCTCCGATAGTTTATCAAATTAAGATTTAGAATGTTTGTTTTACAAATCTTTGATTTTAAATCGATTGTTGTAATCATTGATTATGTTTTTAACGCAAAATTTTCTAATCTTATTTGAGTTTTATCTTGTTATTAGATAGTTTTTAAATATTAAGTAATAAAAATTTAATATTCTTTTAAAGTTCAAAACTTTTAAAGTTTAACTTGTAAATATTTAAAAAATCTGTGATATTATACAGTAATTTTTTAGAAGTAGATCAAAAATTGTTCTATATTAACAAAAATTATACATAAAGACGTTTATACGTATAAGCACTAGATAATGACAACTTGATTACATTTTGTATAGTAGTATCTTTAACGGAGCCATTTGTTTATGTTTAGTAATGTTTTCAATGATTGTAATATTACTAATGATTCTGATAATAATGAAAAATGTAATTTCAGTAGTGATAGTGTCATCAAAAAAGTTTATGATTCATATAAGCCTTTAAATTTCTATGAGTTCTTAGAGGATTTAGACAAAAACATTGTCAATACAAAGTATGCTAAGAAACAAAAACTAAAATTAATTGAAAATGATTTTAGAACCTATGCAAATTCCATTTTACCAATATTAAAAACACCAGGTTTAGTGTTGTTAATAGTTTTATCTAAATATGTATATAACATTGAAGCTTTATGTAAGTCAGATAATAAAGATGAAGAAAAAGATAGAGACACTGATATAGATACTAGTATGACTAACGAAAATATGTGCGTAAAGAATACTAGCAGTGACTTTATTGATTTAACTAAAAGTAGCTGTAACTGTACTTGCTCTAGTGTTGATAGTTACAAATCTAGTGATGAAATTAAAGTATTAACTGGTTTAAATTCTCTTGATAATAGAAGAGAAGAGTCTTTTGATTTAAATTATTTCAATGATTTCATAATCCCTCAAGCTTTCGCTTTTGAAAAACATATTTTTGAAGATACTGAGGTAAGTGAAGAAGTAAAAGCAAGACATAAAGGCGAGTTTAAATGCATAAGTGTTAATTCATTAAGCTCTTTAAGTTTGTATAGAAAAGCAGTTTACTATTCATTAAACAATGATTTTTATTCATTAAAGGAACCATTGTTTGCTTTAGATTTATTAAATTTAAACTTCGACAATAAATGTATTGAATATGGATATGATGTTTTAATGAAGAGACATGTGTGTCCACGTATTTATGATTTATTTACTAAACTTCCTATTTTGCATTCGTGTATCTATGAAAAAGATATGTTTAGCTATATTACTAATGCATCTTCAGTTGTAAAAATAACGGAACGTTATTATTTCGACATTCTAAGGAAACGAATTGACTTAAAGGTTGTAGAATCTGTTTATGATATCGCTTTAAAAGAATTGATGATATCTGAATTTGAAAACAAGGAAAGTGAAGGTTCTTTACTTGTTTTTACTAAATCTCTAGATAACTTAGGTATCTCTTTTCATACAGGTATAAAGATCGTTTCCATGTTATTTGAAGAAATAGATCAAGCAAATGTTAAGAGAAGATTAGAAAAGAAGTTTAAGCCTATATTTGAGTTAACTTCATCAGTTGAGCTAGTAGATAAGAAACGTATAAGAAAGCTTAGTGAAATTAAGAATCTAAGTAGCTTAGAAATTGATTTTGTTCGTTTCTTTACTATTGTGTATTTAAGTCTTGGAAGTTTTAAGTTAAAGAGTGTTAACTCCTTAGCTTCTTCTAATTTTCCGTCGCTATTAACCCTAGATGAAGATATAGAGATTTTAAATTACCAAAATTCAGCTTCGAAACTTAACTTAGGTAACCAAGACGAAATCTTTGACTTAGGAAATTATGCGTTAATCAATAAATTTAAGGAAAGTCAGTTGATTACCACAAAAGAAAATTTTCAGTTCCAAGCAAAGATGTATTCTAAGATAATTGAGAAGTTGCAATCTGACGCTAAGTTTAAAAATTATAACTTTAAGCCTTTATCTTCTCGTACAGTTGTAAGTATTAAAGGCATTGAACCCATGAGAGTATTATTAAGTATTTCCATTGTAAAAAGAACCTTGGATCAATGTTCTTGTATGAAGGAAATTAGAAAGGATAATGTAGCTGAGAATTTAATTCTACTTGCCTTAGAAAGATTGAATGATGGCAATTTAATGTTAGTCGTGTAAGAAAGCATATAGGTTTGCAATATAATCTATTTCTATTAGTAATATTGTGTTAGTCGTTTTACTTTTAAAAGAGTATATAGCTTGATTGATTAGACTAGAAAGTATTGAACCTTGGTTTATTACAGAGGGATTAAAATATTCTTATTGTTTAAGTTGAGTTTTATGATTGATGTTTAAAATTTGGGTTTTATATAAGCTGATATTAGAATGCTTGTAAGTTTTTGGTAAAAATACTAAAAATATTAATTACTCAAGTTTCCTACTTGAAAACAAGTGGGACACTTGAGTTAAATTACTGACAAATGAACTGAATGGTAAATGTTTATAGTAAGTTTCGTTCATTATCACTGATAAAAATTCTATGCTATGTTACAATTAGAATACTATGAAGTTCTAAGAGGTTAAGTGTTATGGGAAATATTCTGAATCCTTCGGAGAATAATAGTTTTATAAAACTAGCAAATTCAAAAAAGTATTTATTTGTTGATAAAACTGATTTTATTGAACATATCAACGAAAGAATAAA
>JAXJQF010000143.1:0-4032 GCA_036311285.1 Ruminobacter sp.
AATTAATTGCATTGTTCGATGGACTCCAGAACATTTGATTATAGATAACAGAACTAATACTATCTCTAATAATCATATATCTAGAATAATTAGATTGTAAGGTAATTATTTGATTTAACTCTAAACTCAATTCATTATATAATTTAGAATAAAGCTGAAGTCTATTTCTTAATAAAATGTCTAAAGCATCAATTGCTTCACTAATATTTTCGTTAGGAGCTTTAAGTTTTGTTTCATTATTATTGATAACACCTTCTGTCAGAGCAATAACCATTTTTTCTTTATACTTTGGGTAATTACTGATTTCATTTAACTCTGTACGGTAATCATATTGCAACACTCGAAGTTCACTTGTCTTATCGGCAATATTTGAAGGCATCTCAAAAACTGGAATTAGTTTTGTACTTCTAAATAAGATTTGAGATAAAAACACTGTATCTTTTAAATACACGATTTGATGCTTTATATCGTTCTCAATTTCAGTTGAAAGTTCGATATGATTTTCTATTTCTGTATTTAAAGCTTTATAATTTTTAGTTTCATCATAGATTTCATTAAGTTGCTTTGCTAATTCTTCATTTTCTTTGCTTAATTTGCTTAATAATGGAAAAGTTTTATATAAAGCATATTCTTTTTCATCTTGAATAAGAAGCTGCTCTTTTATGGTCTTCTCTTTTCTAATATCTATTAATATTTCATCTAAAGATGATATTCCTTCACTAAGAGTATTTACAATTTCTTGATAAATAATTACATTATTATTAAGCTTTTCATATAAAACACCATTATTACTTAATACAAATTGTGCAAGCTTTATTTTCAATTGTAATAATGCATTATCAGCTTGTATATCTAACCTTTCAGTATCTCTTAAAATATTAGAATTTTGAATTGCTAATTTAGAAGCATTATCTTGTAACTTTTCAGAAGATAATTTAATGTTATCATGTGATTTTTGAGTATTCTTTATTAACTCGTTTAAAGAATCTTTAGCATTCTTTAAATAAACAGTATATTGTTCAAGTTTTACCTTTAATTCAGTTTGCTGTTCGTTTAAATATTCTAAAGATTGAGTTTTGTTATAAGAATTAACCAGTTCCTTTAATTCATTACTATACTTTATTTGTTCTTGGTTAACTTCAAAATCGTCTGAATTTAAAAATTTCTGGGCAACAATATATTTATCATTTAATTGATGTATTGTACTTAATGTAACAATAATATTTTTATAATCTTTTATTCTTGCTTTTTCTTCCTCATTTAAAGCATCGCCTTTTTGTTCAAGAGCAGCAATTAGTTCCTTGAGCTGATTAATGCTTAATCCTATATTAGCAATATCATCATCTTCATAATTAACGTTTTGATTATTATCTGTGCCAACACTCTCTTCTGTATTGTTACCATTAAGAACTTGTCCTTCGTCATCTGCTAATGACAAATTACTAAATGCATAAAACATACAAAATAAAGATATTAGAAAACAAAGCACCACTTTGTTTAAGAGGTATCTGCTATTGAACATTTCTATCATATTTAACCCAAGCTAATTGTAAATTTTAATCTAAGGAGGTAGGACTGTTGGTACTAAAGAGGAGAACTCACAAAGTAGGATAAATTAAAATAGAAGGTAAATAAAAACTACTTTGCAAAAAAACAGCCCTACAAGGGGGTATTATAACATTAAAAATTAGATATATATATCAAGTATTAATAAGTGTTCCAATTATCGGTATTAAAAATATTTCTGGCGATAATTTTGCAAACTTTCTTGTAGAAATGTTTAAATTTTTTATCGCAGGGGGCTATTATGGTCGATTAATCACACTAACGAAATTGTAGGAGTAATAGAAAGAGTTCCTGATATTCTTATGGGAAGTGGTGTATCACAAGATAATGCTGAAAATAGAATATATAAGATTTTAGGGGATCAAATTCTAGCAGCAGGATCTAGAATAGAGGCTGTTAGTTACATTAATATGCTCCCTATTTCTATAGTATCTCTTGTTGCAATAGGCTTTGTAGCAGTCATTCTAATTAATTATATTCTTACATTAATCAAATTGTATTTTGTACTCAATATTGGAGTACTTGCTGTAGCTCTAGGTGGATGTAGTATAAATAACAGCTACACAATGAATTATCTTAAAGAGTGTTTTAGCTATGCTTTGCAAATATTAGCTCTAATTATGATTATTAGTACAATAGAAACTTATTATACAAACTTTATAGGCGTACAAGGCTCAGAATCCTCACTACTTACAACCATTTTATTTGCAGTCGTAACTGCCATTTTTGCAGTTTTATTCCAATCAGTGCCACAAGCTGTAGCTTCATTGGTAGGAGGTTCGGCTAGTGGAGGTATTAGTCCAATATCAGCAGGGAAAACAGCTGCCGTAGCAACAGCAGGAGCAGAATGCAATGCTCCACACCGAGAATTTCATAAAAGAGTGGCGAAAGGAAGATCCCCTTTACCTAGTCTTTCAAGTTGTATGGATAATCAAACAGCTAGCAATTCTACATTAAGCTCAAAAGAAGGGATTGCAGCATTTATTCCAAAGCATAAAGTACAAGATCAATGCATCGAATATAAGACAACATATACATCTACTGGTCCAAAACATGTATGTGCAGAATATAACTATAAATGGATAGAAGATTCATATATAAGAGCTGCAGTATGTATACACGGAGAACGTGGTACTACCACACCTAAAGGCTGCACAAAAACTGTTAATTGGGTAGAAGTGCTGGATAATAATGAAAAAGTCGGCTCTACTTACTACTGGTAACTAATCTAGGGGGTGAAATTAAAGGGCAACTATGTATAGTATAGTCTGCCCTTACTATTCACAGATATATACACAAAAACTGTGATTTGTGATTATTGGCTTTGGATTTCTGATAAGATTTCTGATAAGTCTAGAGTGTCTTCAAGAATAAGTAGGTCATCCTTACTCTCAAAAAGATCATTATCATTTATTTTTCGCATGTCTCTAGTATATGTATAATTCTTAACAATCCTGCTGATTGCATAATCTGCAGGATAGGTATTCGCTAAATTTTGATCTTTTTTTCGACTATTTTTATTTTTACAAACATAATTTTTATTTAAATAACTCATCCAATTACTTGGAGCTTTTGTAATTTTCTTTCCGTCAATGTCATAAAAAAGACCATAATAACTATCTATTAATTTTGTAGAATAACTCCCGTCCGTAGGCGAGAATCCAATACCAGTTATAAGACTGTTCTTTACTCTAACAACGAAGTAATAATGCAGCTCAAGATCACTATAATCGGTTGGGATAATTTTATATTTTTTTGGTTGAATTAAATAATAAATTTCACCAGTAAGACTATCTCTATATTTAAAATCATACGTTTTTTCCGATTTAGCGATTGCATTTTTTTCACAATCTTGTTTTGAACCTAAAGAACAATTCAAATTTTTCATTGCTGCTACAGAATCTTCAAGAAGATTACATCCAGAAGCCAAAAAAGCACCAAAAAGAAAAGGCAATAATATTTTTTTATTCATAATTTTTTCCTATTTATATCCTTCATGTAAAACATACTTACGATAATATCTGTAGTAAGTAGTCTTTGTAATCCCTAAGTCTTTGCAAAGTTGATTAACGCTGCAAAGTTCATGTTTTATTTTTTCATAATGTTGCAAAAACATTAGTTCTGACATAATACTCTTACGTCCTTTGTATTTGCCTTTAGCCCTTGCTATAGCTATACCTTCACGCTGTCTTTCTTTAATATTTACACGTTCTATTTCAGAAACATAAGCAATAATTTGTAAAACTAAATCACTTATAAAAGCACCTGTTAAATTATCCTTTCTTGTTGTTGTATCAAGTAAATCAAAATTTAATACTTTAATATTTGCTTTTTTTGGTTCTTCACGGAAATATTGGAAATATAGACATTGAAAAAGGGGCAAAAGTACTCTAATATTTTAAGCGACTAAACCAAAATAGAGAGATAATTTATGCCCCTTCAAACGTATATTACACAAATTAATTC
>JAXJQF010000144.1:0-1770 GCA_036311285.1 Ruminobacter sp.
CAGTAGTTACCCACACCATTGATTAAGTAGTTAAGTCTTTTAATAGACTTTTCAATGTTATTGGGATAACAATTTCGAACAATATCCTTTGCTTTCTTTTTAAAAGATTTGATACTGTCTTTAGAAGCTTTTATAAGGACTTTATTTTTATTTGCTCCTTTATATCGCTTAATATTAAAGCCAAGAAAATCAAATCCCTCATCAATATGAGTAATTTTGGTTTTATCCTGAGCCAAAGTGAGACCTCTATCCCTTAGATAATCTTCTAAAAGTTCATAGACTTTGTTAGCATCTTCTAATGACTCACATAATACAATAAAATCATCTGCATACCTAATAACAGCATATTTAGACTCGTTTATATAACAGTATTCGCCCCTACACTTTCTTCGCCTATATTTTATACCTAAGGCATCTTCCATCCCATGTAAAGCAATATTGGCCAATAGTGGAGAAATAATTCCACCTTGAGGAGTGCCAGTTCTTGTTTTGTAAAATACATCATTTTCAAGATAACCTGCCTCTAACCATTTCTTTATTAGTTTCTTGAGTGGAAAGTTGCCCAATTTATCCAATATATGCTCATGACTTAATGTGTCAAAACATGACTTAAAATCACCTTCGAAAATATAAGGTCTCTTCATTGTACATGTAAGCCTATGAATCTTATCTATTACATCTCCAGCACCACGATTAGGTCTGAAACCATAACTTATTGATTCAAATTTAGCCTCCCAAATAGGCTCCAATGCTAACTTACAAATTTCTTGATAAATCCTATCAGCAATAGTAGGAATTCCCAAAGGTCTCTTTTTACCGTTCTTTTTAGGAATATAGATTCTACGAACAGGTTTAGGATTATGTAAACTAATTTTATATTCCGAGAGTTTATAAAATAATTCCATTCTTTCATAATCTTCTCTGACAATCATATCATCCATACCACTTGTTCTTTTACCATCATTCTTCTTTGTAACGACATAAATACTATATAACAAACTCCTTTTATCATTAAGCAATAGTCTGCATAATCTATTAACTTTTCTATAGTCTCCTTCTTTCTCTGCTTTAAATATCCGTTTTTGTATCTTAAATATGCCATACTTGATTGAATTCCATTTTAAGGACTTCCATTCTTTATCAAGTATTTCTTTGTCTGATTCCACAGACTGTAATATATTTAAATTATATCCAGTTTTCATTGCCAAAATCACACTCTCATATCATAGTATTTCACATTTAAAGATATCTGCCGTTTTAAATAAAGCAAACATACACCTGCTAAAAGTCTGCTTATCCCACACAGTTATTATATTTGTCAGTTTCCTGCTATCTTTCGATTAAGTGGGCATTTGCTTTCTTTAGCATCCCATACCCAAATAAGAACATCAGATTTCCTCACGGTCATCCTACCACCTTTGTAGGTGGACAAATTTGGGCTTACCGAGTTAACCAGTTGTTAGATACGATTAGGTTAGGTTCTCCAAATACACCGACTGAATATTATTGGGTTGTGACCTATATACATACGCCTGAACTTATGTATGACCAAAATTCAGTAATACAATGGCTCTTTTAAACTTCCTACCCATTGCTGGGGATCACGATGCTTTTAATCAGGAATTCACTTTCGTTAACCAATACTAATCTTTCTCTCGCCCTCATGTTATTGGAAGTTATAACAATGATTAGGCTTTAACCATCATGCAACCCACCCCACCGTTACCAGTGACGCAGTTTCAGGTGAGAATAACATGCACAACAACGTTA
>JAXJQF010000145.1:0-8990 GCA_036311285.1 Ruminobacter sp.
GATAAGCTTTCTGTAGGTTTACACTATAACTTCTAAGATATAATTTAATATCTACATAAAACAAAAGCGATAGAAAAAATCTATCGCTTTTTGTTTTGTTATCACGTTAAACTAAGAATCAATTATGTTGAATGTATTGATTTTTAGTTATTACATTAAATATACTTTGTTAATATCTATTAAATTAATTTTTCTGTAACCAGATTTTAAAAGCGTTCTTAGTGTCTTCATCTGCTCCATTGTAAATTGCTTTTAAACCATTTAAGGTTGATTTATTTACTTTGTTTTTATTGTACTTTATTTCTGTATTTTTAGTTTGAGCAGGAGGAACGGTTGTGTTACTAGTGTTTGTGCTAGATGCAGTAATTTCTTTTGGACAATTTTTAAAGTTGCTTTCTTTGCATTTTTGTAATGTGTCATTTTCTTCTGCAATTGTCTTTTGATTTGACTTAGAAATATATAATAGACCTAAATCACTTAGGTCTTTATAGTAATCTCTGTCTAATTGGAAGCTCTTTTCTGATTTAAGTATAAAGTATGAAGCTTCATCTTCTGTTACTTTGTTACCTTTGTTGTATATTGTAATCTTTTGGTTATCTGCAAAATCATTTGCTTCACTGTAATTTGTAATTCTTGGAATTTTAAAAGTAAATTTGTCGTCTTTTTTAACATTTGGAAGGTTAATTACAATAGGATCTACAGCTGATGTTAAGATAGCATCTCTTCCATTTTTAAATGACCCTTTAAAATTTACTACAATCTGATGTTGACCAGGTTCAAGCTCTACTTTATTTGTAGAACCAAAGAACGAAGATGTTTTAGCTCCATCAAAAATAATAATACTGTAGTATTTGGGAGTAGCAAATGTTGCACTATAAACTGACAAAGGTAGCGCAGTTGCTAAGGTTATGGTGGAAATAGTCATTTTTTTAATAAAATTAGACATAGAATGCGTCCTATTATAATAGTAATGTAGTTATATAAGTAGTAATTAACTTAAGCCTTATTTGTAGTAAATTAATGTTTCTAATGTTATACATAGTTTAATAAAATTACAAAGCATTATATCAAAACAAAAATATTATTTTAAGTGATGAATATTTTATCAAAAAAATGTTTAATATTTTATGCAATTATTACAAACACTTAACAAATTAAATAAATAATACAGTATATAATGCACATAAATAGAATTTTGCTATACATGTATTCAATCTTATATTTTGAATTTTATTTTACGTTACATATATGTACAAAATTACTAAAAGTTGTTGTTTAAGTGTAAATTAATAGAATAATTTGATTTAAATATTTTGTATAACGTATATGTTACGTTTGATAATAAAAACATTAAAAAGTTCATTAATAACTAAAATATTTTAAGAAACGAAGGTGAGAAAAATGAAGAAATTATTATTAGCCATTTTGTCAACTGGGATGTTAACAGCTACAGCAAACGCAGCAACAGTTTATAAGTCAGATGCTGCAAAATTAGATATCGGTGGTAGATTGCAAGCACATGTTGGTAGTGTTAGCTTGGATTCAGGTGATGAACAAAAAGTTAAGATGTATTCAAAGGCAAGATTACGTATAAATGCAGAATCTAAGATTGTTGACGGTTATAAAGGTATAGCTTTTACAGAATGGGAAATGGGGGCTCAAACTTCTCAAAATGGTAAGTGGAATACTCGTTTTGCATATGTAGGAATCAAGAGTGACAACTACGGTACATTGACATTAGGACAAGATTATTCAGCTATGTTTAATGTAGTAGGTCTAGGGTACTTATTCACAGAATGGGCAAAAGGCGGTACAACCTATTGGGATTTTGGTGGTCGTCAAGAAGGTCAAATTATGTATAAGTACAGTAATGGGGGTTTTTATGCCGGTGCTAACTATCAGACAGCTTCATTAAACAAGGTGGAAGATGGTGTTTCAGCATCTATGGGGTATAAGTTTAATCATAATAACGATAATGCTCCTTTAATTAACGCAGTTGTAGGTTTTGATTACTACAATGTTGAAAACACTACAGATGATCGTAAATCAATAGCTGGTGGCGTATCATATGGTGTTCACGGTGATGGCTTATACTTAGCGACTTTATACATGAATACTCAAATGGATGAAAGCGAAGATATCCACGGCTATGAAATTGCAGGTTCTTACACTTGGGATTGTGGAGTTAAATTAATGTTAAATTATCAAAACAAGACTCAAGACGGTGCTACATTAGTAAGTTCTACAAATGGTGAACTTCAATATGCATTTAATTCAAATTTCAAAGCTATTACTGAATGGGAAATTGGTATAGGTGATATCGATAAGGTTGATTCATTAGGTCGTAAGATAGGATCAACTAAGGAACGCCAAGATGACAAGTTTATGGTTGGCTTACAATATAACTTCTAATAAACACGAGATAATTAATATGTTGTAAAATAGATTTAAGTCTTATTTAGAACTTATTATTGTCAAAGTTTTTATGTTAAATATCTTAGCAATAAAGCTAAGATATTTTATTTATAAAAATTAATAAAATGAATGTATAAATTAATATTTTAAGTCAAGTTAAAATATTGATGTTAAAATGCTCAAATTATTTAAATAAGTGAGTTTTAGAATGAATTTTTATAAAAAGAGTTGTTTGATATTATTACCAATATTTTTAGCTTCTAGTGTTCAAGCGGCTACAGTATATAACGATGAAGCAAAAGGTGTTTCTTTATCTGTATTTGGTAGGATTGAAACAGGTTTTTATAATAAGTTCTCAGAAATTAATGAATCATCTGATGAAGATGATGCAAAAGCAAGAGTGCATGGTGAAGGTCGTTTAGGAGTAATGGGTAAAAGTCGCATTGCTTCAAATGTTTACGGTTTAGCTTTTGGAGAATGGGAAGTTACAACTCAGACTTCAGATAATGGTAAGTTTGATACTCGTTATGCATATGTTGGTTTTGATTTTAATCATTATGGAACATTAGTTTTTGGTCAAGGTGATACAGCATCTTATTTGACTGTTGGTATGACTGATGTATTTGAAAAGTGGGGTAACGAAGCAAATTCTTATTGGGATTTTGGCGGAAAACAAGAAGGTCAGGTAATGTATTCATACTCATTACTTGGTTACTCGCTTGCATTGAGCTATCAAACTCCACAGCGTAACTTTGCAAAATACACAAGTCCTGAGACTAACATTGAAAGAAATTTAGATTTATCTTACGGTGGCGCTATTAGTTTTGCATATAATTGGCAAAAAGGATTTGCTAAAGATTTAGCGTTCTCTATTGGTATGGATTATTATGATATGGAAAAGTCTAATGTCAATGGAGATAGACGTTCATTTAATATTGGGTTAGCTTATGGTAGATTGTATGACGGCATCTATGTGGCAACAACCTTTAATAAAACTAAATATACACATGAGCACAATCATACATATGGTCATGATTTAGTGGCGGGATATGCATTTGAAAATGGAATTTCATTTATGTTAGGTGGTGGTTATTATACCTATGATTATCGCGATACACTTAAATCATATGGCATGGTTCATTTAGGTTATAACTTTAATGAAAACATGAAAGTGTATGGTGAAAGTAGAATTGGTATTGGAAGATTAGATTTCCCAGTTGCAAACCAGCATCAACATACAAAATATGTTGTTAACTTCGAATACAATTTCTAATAAAAATCAATTTGTACAAATTATTTTGTTTGATTGATATTGTAATAAAAATTAAGTAAAATTTCTGATATTCGTTTATACGGGTATCAGATTTTTTTTGTAATAAATAACCATAGTAAAATCTAAAGGTTAAGAATTAAAGATAAAGAGTTTATATGTTTGTCCCTGATTTAAGTTCTATAAAAATTCCTGCAAGACCAAAGACACCTTCAGCTGAAGAAATTAAAGCTTATTGTGAACGTATTGCTGAAAAGCTAAAGAAAAATAATGCAGTCCTAATAGCTCATTACTACACTTCTCCAGAGGTTCAACAGTTAGCTGAAATGACAGGCGGGTTTATAGGTGACTCATTAGAAATGGCTAAATGGGGTAGGAATTCAACAGCACAAACAATAATTGTTGCTGGTGTTAGATTTATGGGAGAAACGGCAAAAATATTATCTCCGGAAAAGACTATATTAATGCCAGATTTATCTGCGGAATGTTCATTAGATTTAGGGTGCCCTATAGAAGAGTTCTCTAAATTCTGCGACGAAAATAAAGATTATAGTGTTGTTGTATATGCAAATACATCAGCTGCTGTAAAAGCAAAGGCTGATTATGTTGTAACAAGTTCTATTGCTCTTGAATTTGTGGAATATTTGAAGCTTTGTGGTAAGAAAATTATTTGGGCTCCAGATCGTCATTTAGGAACATATATTGAGGAACATACTGGTGCAGAGATGCTTAGATGGCAAGCTCATTGTATTGTGCATGATGAATTTAAGGCAAAAGCGTTAGCAGCTTTAAAACAAGAGCATCCAAATGCCAAGGTTTTAGTTCATCCAGAATCTCCTAAAGCTGTAACTGAAATGGCAGATTACGCAGGTTCTACATCTCAAATCTTAAAAAAGGTTCAAGAGATGGATGGAGAAGAATTTATTATTGGAACAGATGTTGGGATCTTTTATAAGATTGCACAAGCTTGCCCAGACAAAAAGCTGATAGTAGCTCCAACAGGTGGTGCAGGTGCAACATGTCAAAGTTGTGCACATTGTGCATGGATGAGATTAAGTACATTAGAGTTAATAGAAAAGACTTTAGATAATGCTCAAGGTCATCATATTGAAGTTGATGAAGATGTAAGAGTTAAAGCTTTAGTGTCTTTAAATCGTTTAATTGATTTTTCCGAAGCTTTAAAGACATATGGTTCAGTACAAGCTTTGATTGATAACAAGATATTTATCTAATCATTGTCAATAAACATATTGTTCAGTACTAAAAGGATGTTTATACATCCTTTTAGTTTTTATTTTTCTAAGTTTAAGAAAAATTGAACAGTATTTGAGATGATTATTTTTTGAATTAAGTGATTTTTGGTATTAAAAGAGTATAATGCTTTCGTAAATTGTAAAGGAGAGCTGATCAGCTTTAAGATTATGAATATATCGTTTTTATTAGCAGTTATTCTAGGGTATTTTGCTTTAGGATATTGGTTATATGGTGGGTTTTTAACAAGAATATTTGGTATTGATACAAATAGAGTTACACCTGCTGTAGAAAAGAATGATGGATATGATTATGTTCCAACACATCCGTCGGTTGTATTTGGTCATCATTTTGCAACTATTGCAGGTGCTGGTCCTTTAATAGGTCCAATTTTGGCTTCTTACTTTGGATGGCTTCCTGCTTTATTATGGATTTTAATTGGTTGCGTGTTTATTGGTGCAGTGCACGATTTTGCTGCATTGTTCCTATCTGTTCGCAACGGTGGGGATTCTATTGGTAAAATAATTGAAAAGCTGTTAGGTTTAACAGGTAGACAGTTGTTTTTATTCTTCTCATTTGTATTACTATTGTTAGTTGTTGCAGTGTTTGCGCTATTGGTTGTAGATACATTTATAAAAACACCAGCTGTAGCAACATCTTCAATTTTGTTTATAGCAATTGCACCAGTCTTTGGTTTCTTAACTAAGAAGGTGTTCTCATTAAAGGTTGGAACATTTATTTTTGTACCTTTAATCTTAGTAATTGTTTATTTATCAGTAATTTATAACATAAATTTAGCTGATTATGGTTTAACTCCAGAACAAATTAAGTACGTTTGGTTAGGGTTTATCGGGTTATATGTGTTTTTAGCTGCTGTTATCCCTGTTGATTGGTTACTACAACCAAGAGATTATTTGAGCTCCTATTTATTATACATAATGCTTGCTTTAGGTGTTCTAGGTGTATTTTTCTACCAACCAACACTTCAAATGGAAGCATTTAAGGGATATACAGTGTTAAATGCAGGTGGAAAGGAAATGAGTCTGTTTCCTGCATTATTTATCTTAGTTGCATGTGGAGCATGCTCTGGTTTCCATTCATTAGCAGCTTCTGGTACTACATCAAAGCAAGTAAGATCTGAAAAGGATATTCTTAGAATCGGTTACGGTGCAATGATTGTAGAAGGGGTTATTGGCGTTATTAGTTTAATTACAGTTGCATATCTATCTCCGGATAGCTTTGCAGAAATTGCCAAGAATCCTGTTAATGCTTTTGCAAGCGGTGTAGGAACATTTGCGACAAAGCTTGGTTTACCATTCGCAGTTGGTTTAACATTTGTGAGTCTTGCTATATCAACATTTATGTTAACATCTGCTGATACAGCTACAAGATTGACAAGGTTTGTGTTCCAAGAATTATGTAGTTCATCTTGTAAGAATGAAGATAGTAATCGTTCTTTATCAAAAGTTACAACTAAGGCACAGTTAAGTTCCAATCCTTTAATAAAGTTTGTATCAAATTCTGTTGTTGCAACTGTATTGATTGTGGCATTAGAAGTTGTGTTAATCTTTACTGATAGTGCAACTGATATATGGCCTGTGTTTGGAGCAGCGAATCAGTTGTTAGCAGCATTAACATTATTATGTATTTCATTATACTTAATTAAGAAGAAATCAAATTACTTTATTACTTTATTACCAACATTCTTTATGTTGGTAACAAGTATTTATGGTTTGTATATGATGACTTATTCTAATAGCTCAGTAATTTCGTTAACATCAATTTTGTTAATTCTAATGTCTGTTGTGTTAGTTGTGTTATCCGTGATTATGATTGTTAGAACAATTAAGGCTAATAATAGTTCTAAGAAAAAATAATTTAACATAATATTATTTTTCTTTTAAAAGATGAATCATTTTGAATGGTTCATCTTTTTGTTGAAATAATAGATTTTTGTGATAAAATTCACCCTGTTTTGTGAACAGTAACGGTCGCATTGCTGTTCGTTTGTTTAATTTTAATTTTAGAGAGATTTAGAAAATGGCATATTCATTTGACGCTCAATTAAGAACTGACTTTGGGAAAGGTGCGAGCCGCCGCCTTCGTCGTGCTAACTTATTACCTGTAATCGTTTATGGTGGAGACAAGGAACCTGTTGCATTACAAATCGACGGCATCAGAGCTTTCACTGCACAACAAAACATGGAATTCTACAAGGAACCAATTACTTTAAATTTAGATGGTTCTTCAATCGTTGTTAAGCCAGTTGCTATTCAACGTCATCCAGTTAACGGTACTTTAATTCACATCGATTTTATGCGTGCATAATTAAAGTATTAAAGACTTTAAAAGAACACTCCTTGTAGGAGTGTTTTTTTTTACATTTATAATAATGATAAAAATACATAAAAAAAATAATAATATATAATGTATTTCACTATCGACATAATGCTTAAACATTAGGAATATACTATGACTATTTATATTGGCAAAATGAATGAATTACCTTTAGTAAGAACTGATGATAAAGGTGGGTTTTTAGATGCGGAAGAATATGGTGAAGTATTTTTACCAAATTCTCAGCTTCCTGAAAATTGGCAATTAGGGGATATGATTAGTGTATTTTGTTACATGGATGATGGTCGATTAACAGTGACAGCAAAGAGACCTAAAGGGTTATATGGAGAGTTGGCAAGACTAACTTGTAAGGATGTAACTAGAGGTGCTGCTTATCTGGAATGGGGCATTAGAAAAGACTTAATGGTTCCTTATTTAGAACAAACAACAAAGATGAAGGAAGGTGGTGAATATATTGTATATATCACTAAAGATAGAGACGAACGCTTGTACGGTACAATGAAGTTTAATCGCTTTATTTCTGATATTCTTCCTCCTGGCGTTGATTGGAAAGCAGGAGATAAGGTTGATTTAATAGCTATCAGCCGAACTTCTCTTGGTGTTAAGGTTGTTGTTAATAACTGTGTATATGGTTTAGTAAGTGCAGAAGAGGCTCAACGTTCAGAGATTCGTTTTGGAACAAAATTAAAGGGTGTTATTAAATCTATTAGGCCTGACAGAAAATTAAATATATCACTTCACGCTCTAGGTCAAGTTGGGGTTGATAGTGCTCAAGATATAATTTTAAAAGCTCTTGAAGATGCTAATGGAATATTACCATATGGAGACAAAACTCCACCTGAAATCATAGAAAGAGCTTTTAAGATGAGTAAGGGAAAGTTCAAGAAAGTAATCGGTGGGCTTTATAAAAATAAGAAAATTATTATTAATAGTGATTCTATTGAACTAGTGAAGTAATAAATATTTTATGAAATAGTTGTTCTGATGAAATAATAAAAGCCATGTGTAAAACATGGCTTTTGGTTAGTTGTTTTTTAAATGTTTAGCATCCATCGACTAGTTCATAAATTAAAGGTGGATTGAAAGCTACGTAGATTATAAGACCACATGCTTTAGATGATGTATATCTCTTTTTTACTCCTGGACTTGAATTGTATGAAAAATCGCCATACACTAAAGCTGGACCGTCTTTAAATCTTACATATGTTACTTCTCCTGGACCTATAGAGCCTGCGGTAAAAGTATCATCAAAACCGTCAACTAATTTACCTAAATCTGAATAACTTCCGCAGCACACAGATGGGTATCCAGCTGATATTGAGATAAGTTTTTCAGTACTACAGCTATCAACAGGACTTCCGTCAAGGCAAATTTTCCCATAAATTTTATCTTTACCTTGAATTATAGCTTTGGCATGTACCATTGAATATGCACTATTCAATGCGGCTTTTAATCCCATTACTACAGATTTTTTAGCATCACTTTGTAAGTTTATAAATTTAGGAGCAGCACTAGCCGCTAGAATGCCTAATATAACGATTACAATAACTAATTCTATAAGAGTAAAACCTCTGCTGAAAATTTTGGTTCTTCACGGAAATATTGGAAATATAGACATTGAAAAAGGGGCAAAAGTACTCTAATATTTTAAGCGCTAAACAAAAATAGAGAGATACTTTATGCCCCTTCAAACGTA
>JAXJQF010000146.1:0-5643 GCA_036311285.1 Ruminobacter sp.
GAAGACTCAGCAGTAGATATATTAAAAACAAGTCCTGTAGTTACTCCTGAATCATCTTCTTTTAAGTATGCTGTATCAGAGGTATCTATAGCTGCTGTTTTGGTCGCGCCAAGAGATAAAGCAACATCTGCAACGCTAAAACCTAATTTATCATTACCATTACCAAGCTTTACACTTATAGTTTGGTCAGCATCTGCACCAACCTGGAATTTAACTTCCGCACTAGCTCTACTATAATTAGCAACTGCAGTCGCAGCTCCTAAAGCCTTAGTAGTAGATTTTTCGCCTGTTAAAATCTTTTCACCTGCGAAAGTTGTATCTTTGGTGATACGGTCGATTTCAGCACATAATTGAGTTACTTCATTTTGTAACGCTTTTCTATCATCCGCAGAGTTTGTTCCATTTGCAGATTGTAATGCAAGTGTACGAATACGTTGGTACATAGTTGTCATTTCATCCATTGCACCTTCAGCGGTTTGTGCATATGAAATAGCATCTTGTGCATTACGATTTCCTTGTTCCAAACCATTTATCTGAGAAGTTAAACGATTTGAAATTTGCATACCAGCAGCATCGTCTTTCGCACTATTAATACGTAAGCCTGATGCCAATCTCTTATAAGATGTATCTAATGCAGTAGTTGAGTTAGATAACATTCTTTGTGCGTTCATTGAACACGCATTAGTATTTACAAATAAAGCCATAATAGACCTCTTCTTCTTGTTCTCTGTTAATTATTATTGCTGTATTTATCCTTTAAAAACATAAAGTGACAAATACTCGTATCTACTTAACGACATTTAAATTAATAACTTTAATAATTTTTTTATTTTTTTTACTTTTTATAACCAATCCTTATATTGCAAAGGGTGAGCGTCATTTTTTTAAATAAAAATGGTGAGTAAAGATAAAATAATTTAAATTTTAAAAGAAAAAAAAAAAAAATCCGCTTCAGAAGAAGCGGCTTCAAATGTACATACTAATGTGTATTCTTTTAATTTAATGTCTGTTATCTAATATAATCAAATAAGCTTGTACCATTCACTTTACTAAATGTTTGTTGAGCAACATTTAAAGCATTTTGTTCTTTAACTAAATTTGATACAGCCTCATAGACATCAACTTCTTTAATGTTTGCTAAAGCTTCTTGCTTAATAACATTTAAAGATTCATTAGATGAGATAACTGTTTCTATATTACTTAAACGGCTACCTACATGACCTAAAGCAACGTTAATATTTTCTAATGCAGTTGAAACATTTACCTGACCTTGAGCAATTAAGGTATTTCTTTCATCTGTATTCATATTTGTATCGCGTAATGCATTAATAACAGTTGTAAGACTATTTAATACATTATCATTCATTGGAGGATCTAATTCTATTACAGTAGAAGCTTGTCCTTCATGTAAATCAATTTCTAAACCATTAAATAAAACCTTATTGTCTGAAGTAATAGTACCTCTTTGTAATTCCGCACCATCCCAATTCGATTCGATAACGTATTCTCCTGTAGCTCCATCAAATCTCATTGTTATTGAATTGTCAGCTCTTGTAGGGTCATAAGTTCTATTCACATATTCATTAAATGATTCAACATTTTTATAATTTATAATGCTATTTCCATCTGATGATGCGGTTCTAGCAACTTGAGTTTGTTGGAACAAACTTAAACCGCTATCAGAGGTTGTAATCTGAACAGAAGGAGACACCTTTATTTGTCTAAAACCTGCGTCTGCATTACAAACATATTTTCCATCAGCTTGTAATTCCATTGTAGGATTTATAGATTGGTTACCACTAAAAATATATTCACCATCAGATGTCTTAGTGTTCATCAAATCATAAATCATTGACTGATATTCTTCTAAAGCACTAGCAATAGCATCTAAGTTGAATTTATCTAAAGTACCATTTACTGCAGATTGTAACTTTTTTTGTACACTCTGTAATGCTGAGTAAATATTAGATAAAGAGGTTTCCTCTAAACCTAGAGAGTCTGAGGCTAAACCAGCATTAACAGAGTACTGTGTATATGTACTGATTTCAGCTTCTAATCTTAAAGAGTTACCCATACCTGTCGGATCTTCGGCAGCAGTGGTAAATTTTTGCCCTGTATTGTATTGTTGGCTATACTTATCTACATTTGAATTACTTCTTTGCAAATAAGATATGCTTCTATCATAACTCATTGATGTTGTTATACGCATAGCTCTTTTTCCTCTCTATCCATTTTATAGCATTAAATACTATTAGTGTATTGCAGAAATCAGCGAATCAAAAATCGTCTGAGCTGCATTTATAACCTTTGCACAAGCAGCATAACATTGTTGAAATTTAACAAGATTTGCCGCTTCTTCATTTAGTTCCACCCCTTTTGATGATAAAGCTAATAACTCACTTTGTTCTCTCTTAGCATTAGCAGCATCATAGTTAATCTGTGAAATTTGAAGAACTGTACCAACCTCACTTACCATACCTGAGTAAAATTCAGTTGCTGTCTTATTTATAGTATCTTTCACAATTTTTGCTTGCTCAATGTTTTGTAACAAAATACCATTTGAGTTATCTGCACTACCATTGGTATTGATTTCAACAAAATACTTATCACCTTTGTGGATAGTACCAGTAATGCTGAAATCGTAACCTGGAAATGTATTAACATCTGCATATACTTTGGTTGCATCAGTTTCTGAAACTTGAAGATTTGCCAAAATATTAGCACCATTTGTATTTGCAAGAGCTATGCCAATTACGTTGCCGTCCTTGTCTTGAACTTCATAATTTCCATTAGCATTAATATAAATATTAACTGGAGCTGTATCTTTTAAGGTTATTGTATTTTGAGTTGGATCAATGTCAAATGCAGAACCTGTAATGGTTGAAGTAACACCATTTAACTTAAATACAGCATTCCCCATGTTGTTTGCATCTTGGTTCCCACGAACAACACTAGCTAAACCTAAATCTTCAGGTTTATTGATAACTGTCTTTAAATTTATAGCTACATCCATTGTAGGTTGCACTAAGAACTGGTCATGATTTTCCGGTGTTCCATTAAGTTTTACCTTAAAACCTAAGTCTTCAAATTCTAATTCATGTCTGCCTGCAACAGCAGCTGGTAATACACCATCTTTAATTTTAGTATACTTATCACCTATAACTTCATAAACCTCATATGTATCAGCATCACCAAACGTTATCAAATAATCATTAGCTGTAACGTTGCTTCCCTTACCTTCAATAAAACTCATTGTCATTGTAGAGGTTGAACTTGTTCCTGATACCATAATTTCAGGCAAACCGTAAATATCTGAACCAACAGTATTAACTAAAGTCATACCAGCGTTGTTTTGTACATTTAGCTTATCACTTAAAGCCCATACCATTTGCCCTAATTCTCTTTGTAGGTCTTTTAATTGATTACATGAATCAAAGTAACCTTGTAATTCACCACCTACCGATGTTTGTAAAGTAGTATATCCGCCTCCATAACTTAGACGTAAACTATAATTAGCGTTATCTAATAATGATGGTTCAGCTGACAACTCTGCACAACCATCACCTAATACTAAGGTTTGACCTGAAATCATATTAACATTAACAACACCACTGTCTAATTGTACTGTCTTAATATCAATATATGATGACAACTCAGTAATTAAGCTATCTCTTTCATCAAGCATTTGTAAATAACTTGCTGAATTTTCATGTTGACCTGTTGCAGATAAGATAGAACCATTCATAGTATGAATTCCCTTTAACAACTGGTTAATCTTATCCACTGTTTCACAAATCTTTTCATTTGCAGTTAAATATTGTTGTTGAATGTTAGAACCTAAATTATTGATTCTATTATTAAAGTTGCTTATACACCCCATCAACTCGTTTCTATTAGCTACTGATGTTGGATTAGTATTAGCACTTTGAATACAACCAAACAAATCGGTAATTGAAGATGATAGACCTGTGCTCTTATCTGACATAATTTGGTCAATAGAACTTAAACCATCCATCTTAGCTGAATAGTAACCCACACTTGCGTTATCTCGAAGTAATTCTCTTTCCGCATATTCATTAATCACGCGACGAGTCATTGTTACACCAGTACCTTGATCTGTTTGGTTAGTATATACAATGTTATCTTGACGTGAATAACCTTTAGTATTTACGTTACTAATATTATTTGAGGTAGTCTGTAATAATGTTTGATGTGTCAAAACACCACTTGTACCAATCGTCAATAAGTCAGCCATTTCTCTCTTACCTCACCTACAAATATGACGAAAAAGCGTCATTTTTTATAATATTTTTTAATTTATCAGCATAGTTTGGATCTGTAGCGTATCCTGCCTTTTGAATCTCTTCAAAATACTTATTAGGATTATCACTTACAGCCACTGCTTTTTCGTATCTCTTATTACCAACAATAAACTCTGCATAATCATTAATACTTTGTTTAACGCTGTCATAGCATCTAAAGCTAGATATTTGTGAATACTTAATACCATCCTTAAACTCATAAGAAGACATTAATTCCGTTCCACCATTCCATTTTCCGCTAGCCTTAATACCAAAGAAATTATTCTTTGCACCAACATGCTTCCCCCAACCTGTTTCTAATGCTGCTTGACCAACAATTACAATTGGATTTAAACCGAACTTCTTCGCAACTTCCTTTGCATACGGCATTAGCTTATCAACGAAGTCTTTAGGTGATGTAAATGACATATCACTATTACTATCAATTGATTTATTCATAGCATTTACATAACTATTAATGCCTTGTTTCTTCGCAAGCTTATGTTCGTTGATACTTGCGTTAGTAACATCACTAACACTTACATTATTCTTATCTCTAATTTGTTCTGAAAGAATACCAAAACTAGTTCTTTCAGATGTTATAGTCTTAAATTCTGCATCTCTATTAATTTGAAGACCAAACTCTCCTGTAGTATTAGATGCCTTGTTATTTCCTTCAATCATGGCTAAAATTTGCTTACCTTCATCCCCCATAGAACCTGCAAATTGACGTACAATCATTCTTGTTAATGATGATTTATTACTAGCATTTGATTTAGCTATAGAAGTAACCATTTGTTCATCAAGCATTGATTGAAAGAAATCACTATCCCTACTTCTTAAAGGGCTATCGGGACAAATTGCTTCATTAGAAGAACGCATTTCCTTTAACCAAAATTGGTTTAATAATGATTCAAATTGAGATGCAGCAGTTAATAAAGCATTCTTCTTTGCTTCTAAACTATCACCTCTAGACATTTGACGTAGTTTATCTAGATTATGTACATCATGTACTAATCCGATATCTGTTGTAGTTGACATATCCATAAACACCTCAAATGACAAAATTTTGAATCTTGAAATTTATAAAGCAATAGTTATGCCAATATTGTTTTCAAAAATAAGAATAAAACAAAATAGTAATAAGAAACGAAAAAAGGAGAACATAAAGTTCTCCTTTCGTTAAAAATAAAAAGCCTGACAATGACCTACTCTCACATAGCGAATGCTACACTACCATCGGCGCAACTGCTTTTCACTTCTGTGTTCGGAATGGTTACAGGTGGTTCAACAGCGCTATCGTTACCAGGCATATCCTTTATAAAAATCTAACAAGCTTATC
>JAXJQF010000147.1:0-3670 GCA_036311285.1 Ruminobacter sp.
TATGAAGTTGATATTAAAATTAGTGTTATTATGGCAAACGTTAAAATGTTTAAATTATTAGGCGTAATGTTGGCATTAATGCTAATTGTCTGGGCAATCTCTCCGTTTTTAAGACACCAGCCAATTACAAATGATGTGATGGCTACCGCAATAATACTGATTTTGATTGCTGTTGCTTACTTTATCATATTGTTCAACCCTGGTTGGACCAAAGCGGTTTTCTTTTTTGAAGGTATAGTTATAGGTGTAAGTGGATATATGTTACTTGCTAGTCCGTATAATATCGGATTCGTTATCGTGGGTGTAATCATCATTGCAATAGCAGTCCTTGCTTATTTACAAAAATTACCGCCTAGTATATTGAAATGGTTTTATAGATAATTAATTTATCTTTTATTCTTTTTTTAATTTAATTTTTTCATGCAAATATTATATTTTGAATACTTTTTTTTATTCAAAATTCAATTTTACGAACTTTAAACAACATTGAATAGTAAAAGATATATATATTGCACAACAAAAATAAGTTCACCATGGTGATTAATTATGGCAGAGATATCAGACGCAATCGCAATGATAAAAAAAGCTGAATCTGATGCTGAACAACTCATTGTTGATTCAGAAGCTAAATCAAACGATTTAATTGCTGAATCAAGAGTTAAAGCTGAAGAAATTATTTCTCAAGCTAAATTACAGGCAGAAGACGAAGCTAAAGATACTGTTTTTGATGCAGAAGATAAAGCTAAAAAAGAAGCGCAATCTATTGCTGAGCAGTCCAAAGTGGATGTTAAATCCATTAAAGACAAAGCTATGGTAAATGTAGATGAGGCTGCTTCTGTTATTGTCAAAAATATTTTGTAGTGTGAGATTATATGTTCAAGACAGCTAGAATGCGAAAAATTAGAATAGTTACACTGGATAAGTATGTAGCTCCTACAGTGGATGCTCTCCACGAGTCAGGGCTTATACAAATCAGTGATATTTCTGATAGCATTCAGCAAGATCCTGAATTAGCGGAATTAGTAGCTCCTGCTAAAGCTTCTCCATACACTGGAAAATTATCTTCACTTCTAATGAAAACAAACGGGATATCTGAATTATTAGGAAACTCTTTATCAGAAGGCCATGGGTTAAAAGATACATTAATGTCTTTTATTAGTCCAGATTTACCTGTTCAAAAAGAAGTTGAAAAGTTAGATACTGAAGCTTTTATAGCAAAAGCCGAAGACACTCTATCCCAGGTGGAAGCAAAAACAAGCGTTATAGAGCAAAAACTCTCCGCACTCGACGCTGAAACAAGTGAACTACAGTCTAATAAAAGTTTGGCTAATCGCTTATCTAATTTTGACATGAATTTAGCTGACTTAAAAGATTCAAAGTACACTTCTACTACTGTTGGAAGGATTGATGCTGGATCTGCTTCAGAAATCAAAAATGAATTAAGTAAATTGACAGACGAATTAGAGATTTTTACTGTTCCTGCGGATGATAAGGAAGGAGAAATTATCGTCGTAGTGACATTAAAAGAATTAAGTGATGAAGTTTATTCAACACTTCGTAAATTTGACTTTGAGAAAATTGAAATAGGTGATGTTGAAGGCACTCCTCAACAGATCATTTCAAATGCTGATGCAAGATTATTGACCATTGAATCAGAACGTGCTTCAATCAAAACTGAATTGAAGGCCGTTGCTGAAAGATGGGACGATGACATATTAGCTCTCAAAGAACAGTTAGAAAATGAAAAAGATAAGAACGAAATCCTTTCATCATTTGTTCAAACCAAGGACGCTTACGTGCTTGAAGCATGGGTGCCTGTCAAAGACACCGAAAAGGTTGAACAATTGGTTGAAAAAAGTTCTGACGGACATTGTGCCTTTGAAACAATAGAGGTTGAAGGTACAGATGATGAAAATGTTCCAGTTTTACAACAAAACGGATGGTATGCAAAACCTTTCGAATACCTCGTAGATATGTATTCACCGGTACGTTACAACGCTATGGATCCGACAATCTTTGTTGCGATTACATTCCCATTCTTCTTCGGTTTCTGTTTAACCGATGCAGCATATGGTTTGTTAGTAGCACTTATTGGTGTTATATTATTACGCGGTATGGGTAAAATCAAAGAATCCATGAAATCCTTTGGTTGGATCTTAATCTGGTCCGGTCTGTGGGCCGTTGTACTAGGTCTGATAACCAACGGTTGTATCGGGGACTTCCCAGAAAGGTTATTAGGTATGCGTTTACCAACCATTTATGGACCTGTTGAGGCATTCGTGCACCCTGATACTATTTTGATAATAGCTATCGCAGTTGGTCTTTTATACACCAACATCGGTTTTATCTTAGGTGCAATCAACAACTTAAGATACGGAAATGTCAAAGAAGCTATAGGTTCTCAAATTTGTTGGTTTGTATTTGAAGCTGGTATTATCTTCCTTGCAATCGGTTATTTAATGCCTGCAATCGGTATTATCGGTTATGCAATTGGAGGAGTTTTAGTTGTTGCAACTATTGGAATGTTAGTTTGGGCAAACGGTGCATACGGTGTAATGGATATTTTCGGTTACATGGGTGATGTATTGTCTTACGCACGTCTTTTAGCTTTATGTTTGGCTACTGGTGGTATTGCTATGACAGTAAACATCTTAGCTCAAATGGTTGACCAAATGGTTCCTATGGTAGGTATCATACTTGCGATAATCATATTCATAGGTGGTCATATTGCAAACTTCGCTTTCCAGGTATTAGGTGCATTCATCAACGCTCTGCGTCTTAACTATGTAGAGTTCTTCTCACAATTCTTCATGGAAGGTAAAGGTAAATTCGAAGCTTTCAAAGCAAAAAGAACATTTACAAAAATTAAATAACATAAAAATTTTTCATTTATATCTTAAATTAAATTAAAAAAATCAATATTATTTCAAAGGTGAATTAAATATGGTAGAAATAGGCTTAGGAGCTGCTTTAGCAGCAATTGGTGCTGGAGTAGCAATTGGTTTTGCCGGATTAGGTTCCGGTTTAGGGCAAGGTATGGCAGCTGCTGGTTCTGTAGGAGCAGTTGCAGAAGACAATGACATGTTCGCTAGAGGTATTATTTTCTCTGCATTACCAGAGACTCAGGCTATTTACGGTTTCTTGGTTGCTATCCTTTTATTAGTATTCTCAGGTTTATTAGGTGGAAATGCAACTAAATTAACTTTAGAAGCAGGTATTATAGCTATTGGTGTAGGTGCATCTATCGGATTTGCTGGTTTAGGTTCCGGTATGGGACAAGGTATGGCAGCAGCATCCTCCGTCGGTGCTATTGTAGAAGACAACGACATGTTCGCTCGTGGTATTATTTTCTCTGCATTACCAGAGACTCAGGCTATTTACGGTTTCTTGATTGCTATTTTACTTATGGTATTCGGTGGAATCTTAGCTTAAGGAGGCTATTCATATGAGCTCAGGCACAAGTAAAATTGTTGAAAGCATCATGTCTGTAGCCCAAGAGAAAGCTGATGGTATCATTCAAGATGCTAATGCAGAAGTTTCACAAATTAATGCTAATGCTGAAAAAACTGCGGAAGCTGAAAAAACAAAAATCTTAGAAAATGGTAAAAAACAATCTGATATGAGATATCAGCAAATTATCTCTGAAGCTAAGATGAATGCTCGTAGAGCA
>JAXJQF010000148.1:0-8293 GCA_036311285.1 Ruminobacter sp.
ATTATGAACATTATGGGGCATAAAATATATCTCTAGTTTTTTGGTTCAAGTCTAAACTTTAGATTATTTTTGTCCCTTTTTCAAATCTTATATCCCGATCATTCCGTGAACAACCAAATAAATTATATGTTAAAAAAATCAGCGATATTTGCAGCTATTATATTAGCAAGCACAACAGCTGCACATGCAGACCTATTAGACATTAGTGCCGGTATAAATGTTTGGAACAACAACATGAAATTTAAAGATTGGCACGACAGAGGGCTAGAATATATCGACGACGATTACAAGCTTAAACCGGTTATTTGGGCTAAAATTGAACACGATGTACCTGTATTACCAAATTTTAAACTTCGTTATACCAACTTAGAACATAACAAAAGTAAAAGAACTACAGATGATTTTAGAATTAGTGACATAAACTATGCTTCACACTCTAATATTAAATTAGACGTAAACCTAAGTCACTTTGATATTACTCCATACTACAATATAGTAAATAATGATGCTATGTCATTGGGGTTTGGGGTAAACCTTAAGGTTGGCGATTTTAAAGTTAAAGCAACCGATGGTACAACTCCTTCTGAATTGGATTTAAGTGGTATACTCCCTCTTCTTTATGCTTGTACTGAAATTAACTTACCATATGATATCTCAATCAAAGCAGATGGAGCAGCTGCGACCTTAGCATCTTCTAATGACTATACTATGTATGATACTCAAATTTCATTAGCATGGAAAATGTTTGAAACTAATGATGTTGAAGCTTCTATAGAAGGAGGTTACCGCAAAATATTCGCTCGTTACTCAAAAGATTCAGAAGAACATTGTAGCAAAGAGTTACAATTAGAACAAAGATCTTCAGGTTTCTTTGCGGGAGTATCTGTTAACTACTAAAAATAAACGTATGCAACATTTTGTTGCATACTGTTAAAACAAGTTGATAAAGTTTAGCTTATTACACTTGTATCATTGTTAGAACTAAAGAACTCTTTAGTTCTTTTTTTCTATCTATCTTATTTTATGTCCTCTCTATATTATTTTTAGAATAATTATGTATTTCACAACAACAGTTCAAGAAAATTCTTATGAAAATGAATATATAAATTTGATAAAAAATATAAAAAAATTTATAATGTCATGATAATTGATTTTGAGCTCTAGTTATAGATTTTATTTATCTCCTGAGATTCAACATAACTAACGTTGTTTTAGGTGTTTATCTAGCTTAAAGTAATAAGAAATAAGTTTTATTAGAACCTATATTTCTATAAATACCTATAAGCTCTTATATTTAAGAAGATAAAAGCTAAATAAAATAATGTTATAAGCTCGAGCAATAGATTTTACATAATTAATAATAATTTAAAAATTTAAGCAATGAATGCTTAAAATTCAGCTTTATAGTGTACCAACACGAAGTTAATATACTATAAAACATAAATTACAAAACTAATGAAAACTAAATTCATATATTCGAATTTAGAAAAATTTAAACAAATAAATTAAATAATTTAATAACCTGCATAAATACTATAAGAAATAAAGATTATAGTTGTTGGAATAGGTTGTTAAATAACAACAAAAATAATAAACAATTATTGATGTATAGAACTTTGTACAAATAAAGCCAAATGCTTTCTATTTGTAATATAAATAATAAATTTAACCCTTGTAACATAAAGACTATTATTTTTAGTTCTAATTAACAAAAATCAAACATTTTGTTTTTATTTTTGATTATTTAATATTAAATTAAACTATATAAATATTAATTTATTTAAATTTGTTTAAACTTTAAATTTTAAATAATAGTTAATTTAAAAGACAACTAAACATTATTAAATGATTTTATGACAATTATTATTTTAAAGTCATTTAATTATGTTTAATGATTGTATATTTCATAATCTGATAGAATGGTAAAATTATATGAAGAATAAAAAAGGCTCTGCTAAACCTCTAGTGCTAACTATTGGAGCGGCTGTACTTGCTGGTCTAGGTTACTTGACTTACATAAACATTGCCCCACAAAACAGTGTTTCAATCACAAATGTTAATACAAGCAACCTAAATTTAGGTAAAGTTGATATGAACACAACAGATTCAATTGCTGCTGCGTTATATACAGCTGTGTTAACAGAGAACTTCTCTGATGTTCCTGCTTTCGTTGATAAACTAAGAGAATTAGAATTTATCAAAGAAAACGGTGGAAACACTTCTCTTCAAATGAATGCAGAACAACAAAGAAAGCCAGTTGATATTAAGAAATACTTATCTAACTCTGCGTTAGAAGTATTAGAAGAAAGAATTGCATATATGACTTCACGTCTAACTGCAAATCAATACATTGATACCTATAAATTCTACTTAGAATCATTAATTCACGTATTCTCATTCTATCAACCGACTCCAAAAACAATTGCAACTCTTGGTCATTCAATTGAAGCATATAATGAGTTTTTAACACATGAAAACTACACATTAAGTGACATTCGTTCATTATACGGTTCTACAGATACATTAAGATTATGTAGATACATTATAGGTACTAATAACTTCACAAGAATCGCAGCTCATGAATTAAGCTTCTACATGAATGAAGAAATTCAAAGATTTATTAAGCAAATACCTATCAACATAACATCAGAAAACTCATACTACGTAAATTCAGATTTTGCTAATATCACCCCTGCTAGCATTGATGAATTAAATGCAATGAACCACATCTTCCCATCTTTAATTACTTACCTAACAAAGATCGAAAATGTGAAAAAAGACGACATAGCTCGTGATATTCAAGTAATTGAAAAACAATTTAAGAATAGAATTACTAAGGCAATCAATTTCACAGATGCTGCTAAAGTATTCTATGAATGCCAAGCTACAACAAGTGAACCTTTCTCAAATAAAGCTGTATCTCAAGAAGGTATGTTCCAAAAGGTTAACACAATTGATGATATCAACCTAAACACAACACTTGTTAACTTCGAATCATCAATTCAAGGCTGTGCTAACATTTCAAATGCATATGTTTTATTCCCTGACTTAAAAGACTTCAAGCAATTAGTTAAAAACGCTGATAAACTTTCAGAAGAAGATAAAAAGCTTGTTGATAACGACTTGAAAATTATTGAAGCTTTAACTTTAGGAAAAATTTCTAAAAACACACTAAACTTAATCGGTACTGACATTTCAGCTATTGAACAAAACGTTGTAACAATTCCTGAACCAGGCCGATTCATAGGTAAAAACAATTCTGGTATATTATATAGTTTAAACTTAAAATCATTAAACGTATTAAGAAAGAACAACAATATTCAAAACTTAATACAGAATTTCACAGATAGCACTAAACTTACTGCAAAACGAGATTTAGCTATTTATAAGCTAAATGTTATTGCGGATATCAGTGTGTTAGAAAATCACTTAAACAAAATTGATTTTAAGAGCTTAATTTCAAATCCAAACGAATACCTAGCACAAAGAGATCAAGAATTAGCTAAGATCAACTTAGAATTCCAAAATTCTAAGTATGCAAAAACTAATTTCAACGAATATGAAAATGTTATTGCTTCAAACTACAGTAGTGATGACAGATACAGCGAAGATTACAATATAACTAGTGAAAACGTTATTACCGAGGATTCAACTGTAATTGTTAGCGAGGAAGTAACTGTTGCTGAAGAAGAAGCTGTTGTAGTAGCTGAAAATACTACTATTAGTTCTGATACAACAACAGAAATTGTTGTAGCAGAAGAAAAGACTCCTGAAACAGTTGTTGTAGAAGAAAAACCTACAATTGAAGTTGCTAAAGAAACTCCTAAGGTTGAAGAAAAAGTTGTCGAAATTGCTAAGGTTGAAGAAACTCCAGTAGAAGAGACTAAGACTGTTGAATTCATGTCTTTAAAAGAACTAAGCAAAACATCTTTGGATAATGTTAAAAAACAAGTTAGCGCAAACAATCCTGATGCTATGTTTGAATACGGTTATCGTTTAGTTAAAGGTGTTAAAGGAACTAAACGTAATCAAGCAAATGGCGTAGAAATGCTAAAGAAAGCTGTAGGCTTAGAACAACCTCAAGCAGCATACATGCTTGCAAATATCTACAAGAACTCAAAGGATCGTAATAGTAAAAAAGAGGAAATTAAAAAGTTAACTAAGTTCGCTGCTGACAAAGGTATATCTGAAGCAATGGTTGACGTTGGTTTAGAATATTTAGCCGAAAACAAACATGACAAAGCTGCAGAAATTTTTGTAAAAGTTTCTCAACTAGACAACAACAGAGCTCAATACCAATTAGCATTATTAATGTTAGAAGGAAAGCATATAAAAGCTAACCCTGAAAAAGCATTTAACTTGTTATCAGCTGCTAAAAAGTACCCTCCTGCAGCATATGAGTTAGCAAAGGTATACGAAAGCGAACTATTACCTGCTATTAAAGATCAACGACTTGCAAACGATAACTATATCTACGCAGCAAGAAAAGGATATCAAAAAGCTTATAAGAAAGCTGGTTTAGCATTATTAGACTCAAAGGCTACAACCAATGAAGCTATAAAGCTATTAACAAGTCTACCTGAATCAGAATTAGATGCTGATGTAAACCATAAATTATTAGACTACTACATTAAAACAAAGAACAACAAAGAAGTAGCAAAAATATTAATGAATGCTTCTGATGAATTAAAGAATGCTCATCCTGTAGAAGTTGCTGATATGTATTTCTATGGTTCAGGTGTACCAAAAGATTACAAGAAGGCAGAAGAATTATATCGTGAAGCTGCGAAAAATAATGTAGCAAACGCTTACTGTCGTATCGGTGACATGTATTACATGGGATTAGGAAAGAGTGTTGACTTAAGAGCAGCTATTGCAAACTATACAAAGGGAGCTGATAGAGGTTCTTCATACTGTTCAAAGCAAGCTGCAATCATCAAAGTTACGGAACCTAAGTACCGTCAATTAAGTGAAGCTTTCTCTTTATTCAGTAGTTTATCTGATGAAGAATTAGATAATAAATCAATTACGATCTTATCTCTAATGTACATCTACGGACAAGGAACAAATAAAGACGTTAACATTGGCTTAAAACTATTAAACAAGGTTAACAGTAAGCCTGCTTCATATATTAAGACTATCATTACTTCTGATATGAATAATATGAAGAAAAATGCATGTACTGAAGAAAACTTTGCAGGTAATATCGGCATAAAGTCTAGTAACAATGACTACTTAGCTGCTGCAAGCTTAGGGAACTTATTCTTCTTCAAGCAATTAAAAGATAATAATACACAATTCATTAACTACGAAAATATTATTAACGCTTCTATGAAAGTTTGTGGAGAAAACTTTGTTCCAACAGTTTTACATGACGCAAAACCAAAGTTTGCTAAACCAACAAATGAAAAATCTAATAAAGAAGAAGATATTTACAGAATTGGTATGCACTACTTTGCTGAAAAGAATTATGTAAAAGCTTTTGAGTTCATTGATTTAGCTGCTCAAATGAAACATGCCAAAGCTGCAAACAATTTAGGTATTTTCTATCTATTTGGTATTGGAACCAAGATTAACTACAAAGAAGCATACTCTATGTTATCTATAGCAAGTGCTTTAGGAGATAATCTAAGTGGATTCAACCTAGCAGCAATGCGCAAACATGGTTTTGGTGGTAAACCAGATCATAACAAAGCAGCTGATTTATTATCAGTATTAAGCTTTAAGAAACATAACAAGACTAACAAATATCTTGGTTTCTCATATACTTTCGGCATTAACAATACCCAAAATGATCAAAATGCATTTGATTCAATGATTAAATTAGTGATCGACAATAATAATTAGTTTTATTAAAAACATAAATCACTGAAAAAAGAATATAATAAGCACATGATTTAAATTATGTGCTTATTTTATGTCTTTAACAATAGACAGAAATTTAGGAATTCACTGTCATGAAAATTACTGTTGCTGTTACAGCTATTACCGATGATTATGATTTTGGGGACTGTATCCATTCTATTTATAATCAAAGAGTAATAAAATCAGATGAAATCAGAATCTATGATTTTTCGACTACACCATTAATTAGAGAGATCTCTGGTTCCTACGGTGCAACAGTTATAAATATGCATGATCACAAAGAAGTTTCAAAAGACAACGATATCTCTGTATTCAACTATATTCTAAATGACAACAAAGATACTGATATCCTAATCTTTATTCCAGAATATAGTAGAATAGACGCTTCATGTATAAGCGAAATGTTTAGATATTTTCTAAAGTATGATGAACTTACAATGGTATATGGAAGACAAATCTCTGATATTCATAATAATGCTTTAGCAAGATACTCTAATAACTATTTCTTCCCTTTTGTTAATAACAAAAAAGATAATCTAAGAGAGTCAAAATTATTTTTCCCTTCCAACATTACAGCATTTAGAGTTAAAAACATTTTAGACATAAAGCTTGAACCAAATAGTATTAACAAATACTTTACCAATGTACTTTTAGCTAAAAAAATTACAGATAATGGATTAAGAATAAAATACAATCCTTTTGCTATTACATATGTTAACTCAAACATATCATTACTTGATGTTTTTAAATATTCAAAGATGTTAAGGATATTCTTAAACAACAACAGCGACTATAAAGAGTTTATGAATATTAATCCCACAAATCATGAGTATTTCTTTAGTTCATTTAAGAACTACTTAACCATTAATACCTCTACCCCATTCGTTCCTTATTATGCAACTGTATGCTATTTGTTCTCACGTATCGGAGAAACCATCGGTGATTTTGAATTTAATCACCTTAAAAATAGTAACCTTCAAAAAATCCTTAAACAAAAGAATTATCATAATGCCAAAAGCAAGAAGATAGATTGATTGCAAAAGAATGATTCCACATGAAGAAATCATGTGGATGTTGCAAAGCTAATAGAACCTTTAACATAAAATGAATTGAATGTGTTTAAGTTAAATAAATTCTCCAAATTAATCAACGTCTATAGACAATACATCACCATGCTACACAATAAAACCACAATTTGAGTGCATTTTAAGAAATTATCATTCTGATATCTTTTCTTCTGGTATTTTAAAACTATTTATAATTCATTTTTTCATTTCAAAATTCTATATTTATATTGTAACTCTTTTAATATCAAAGCATATATAACATATATATAATTTAGATTTGTACATAATTTTAATTGACTCAAAATTACTTACACAAAAAAAGAAAAAAAACATATACTAAAAAAATACCATACAAGATAAAATACCTACACTATAAATAACCAACATAAACATAGGAGAATTTATGAATAACATATATATATGCGAAAAACCATCTCAAGCCAAAGACCTTGCTAGAATATTAAACTTAAGAACAAAAAAGAAGGTTGCTACACAAATTCACAAGAAAATATAGCAATTACATGGGCTATGGGACATTTATTAGAATTAGCCCCCCCTGACCAATATAACGACATCTATAAAAAATGGAACATAGACCTATTACCTATTTTCCCAAAGAAATGGAAATACCTTGTAAAAAAAGGCTGCAACAATCAATTAAAAATTATTATTTCCCTAATTAAAAGCTCTTCCCTTGTTACTATTGCAACAGACTATGACCGTGAAGGTGAAGCGATTGCACGCTCAATTATTGAGAAAGCAAAATATAAAGGAGAAATAAAAAGATTATGCCTAACAGCATTAGACGACGCATCAATTATAAAAGCTTTAAATAATATTAAAGATGGAAAGGATACCGTCAACCTTTATTATGCAGCACAATCAAGAGCCAAGGCTGATTGGTTAGTTGGAATGAACTTAACAAGACTATTTACATGTCTAACTAAGTTTACAAATCAAACAAGTGCTGTTTCAATTGGAAGAGTAATGACTCCTACCATAAACCTTGTTGTCGAAAGAGATAACAAAATTGAAAATTTTGTATCTAAACCATATTACGAACTATACGCAATCGTAAATAATCAAGGTCAAACCTACAAAGCAAAATGGCAACCAAATGGTGACTTACTTGATGAAGACGGATATATAATTGATAAAAATATAGTCAATCAGGTTGTAACTAAGCTAAGTAATCACAATGGAATTGTTACTAAATTTGCATCAAAAATTGTAAACCAAAATCCCCCACTTCCATTTAACCTAAATTCGTTACAACAATTCTGCAACAAGAGATATGGTTACTCCGCAAAAAAGACCTTAGAAATAGCTCAAACTCTTTATGAAAAACATAAAGCCATAAC
>JAXJQF010000149.1:0-5714 GCA_036311285.1 Ruminobacter sp.
ACATATATTATAGTATACATTAAAAGGTTATCATGGATAAAAAATATTTAATTCCTATTCCTGTAAACAAAGCGCTAAAAAAACTCGGTGCTGATTTGAAAGAAGCTCGCATTAAGAGGCAAATAACCATGGCTTTAGTAGAAGAGCGTGCAGGAATAACTCACACTACATTAACAAAAATCGAAAAAGGTGATTCAGGCGTATCATTTGGTAATTATGCAAAAGTTATATTTGTATTGGGATTGATAGACAATTTATATAATTTAGCTGAACCAGATAATGATCCAGTTGGGAAGTTTTTTGACAAAGAAAATTTACCAAAGCGTGTAAGATATAAAAAAAGTGAGAATATTTAATTATGTCTGATAAAAAAGTTTTAGTATATATTCAACTAAACAATGAAAATCATTTTGTTGGTACTCTTTGGTCTCATTTTAATAGAGGAAAAGAAGCTTCTGATTTCGAATACTCAAAAGAGTGGCTAAATAATAAAAACGCTTTTTCGTTAGAACCAGGACTATTTTTTAGTGTAGGTAAACAAGTAAATCCTCGTCAAATTCCTTTATTTGGTTCTTTCGGTGATTCTGCTCCAGATACTTGGGGAAGAATGCTAATGCGCCGTTACGAAAACAAATTATCAAAAGACGAAAATAGACCACCAAGAACATTAAATGAAATTGATTATTTACTATATGTAAATGATATTGCACGACAAGGTGCTTTACGTTTTAAAACAAATGAAAACGGTGATTTTTTATTTCCAAGCGAAATTAAATCGATTCCTCCGATTGTAAATTTGGCAAAACTTTTAGACGCAACAGAGAAAATTGTGGCACTAAAAGAAAAAGATAACGACCTACAACTGCTGCTCGCACCTGGATCTTCACTTGGTGGCGCACGACCAAAAGCAAGTGTTATTGATAAAGCAGGTAATTTATGTATTGCAAAATTTCCTAAGAAAGATGATTACACAAACAATGTTATATGGGAAGCTGTTGCATTAACTTTAGCCAAACAATGTAGCTTGAACACACAAGAGTGGTCATTAGAAAAAGCTGGAAAAAAGCAAGTTATTATAATAAAAAGATTTGATAGGAATGGAAGAACAAGAATTCCATTTTTATCTGCAATGAGTATGTTAAATGCAATAGATAATGACTCACAAATACATAGTTATTTGGAAATTGCTGACGCTATAAGACAATATGGAGCTTCCCCGAAAGAAGATCTATTAGAATTATGGAAAAGAATAGTTTTTTCAATTTTAATTTCAAATACAGATGATCATCTAAGAAACCACGGATTTTTATACATTAATCAAAAAGGATGGAAGCTATCTCCTCTATATGATGTTAATCCGAGTAATGATAATAAAAATGTATTAAGCACATATATAACTGAAAATGATAATACACAGTCTTTAGATTTGGCTTTAAGCATTTGTGACTATTTTAAAATAAATTATCAAGAAGCTAAAAAAATAGTAAACGAAATGAAAAGCATTGTTACAAATTGGAAACAAGTAGCTAAACAATTAGGCTTATCATCATCAGAAATATCTAAAATGGAAAATGCTTTTAAATTCTGTTAAAGCTATAGTATTGATTACATAGATGTATGCTGAAAAATTATAGGATTAAAAGACTATGTACCGTATTACTTAACTCATTACCTTTATATAGATAAGACACATAAAATACATTATAGTGTATATTATAACATATAACATACATTATAATATATCTTAATTTTATTAATAAAAATATTTAATTATGTCTGATAAAACAGTGTGTAACTATTCAAATCATCTATAGCTTCTGACTAATTTTAACGACAATATAGAAGAATAATGACCAGATTTTCTGGTCATTTTCTTCTTGATGAGTTTTAATAAATAACCGAACAAAGAAGTTGTATTCGTAGTTTAAAAAAGCTTGTATACTACTGGATAAATATCGATATCCTTTACATGAAATGGTCCAACTAATCTAGAATCTAAAGCTCCTTCTTTTTGACCAACTAAGAATATCTCATCCTTTTTTAATACATAACTCTTTGTTTTGCTTAACCTAGGATTTAACATGTCTAAGTTTGTATCTAAATCAAATACTTTTATTACTTCATATGCATTATCACTTGCTTTATTTGCCTTAACGATAATCTTATTATTTTCAATTTCAATGAGATTTGATTCTAATGCAACGATTTGTTTAATTAAAAAGTCACCATTCTTAAATGGATAAAAATCCTTCTTTAATTTTATACCAATGATTTTTCCGATACGTGTAAAGAACTTCATATTCTTATATGATTTACAATTTGCATTTGGTTCTTCAAGACAATATCTTTCAAAAATTTCCTTTGATTCTTGTTGCCACATTGATGTGATATTGTTGTAATCAAAATCCACATTCATTGTGTGTTCTAATTCATAATGATTAGAGATGTAATCATTAGCAACAATATTCTTATAAATAAAAACTCTACCGATACAGGCTTTATTTTGTAAGTCAAAACCAATCTTATAATCAGTAACTCGTAAGGCTACAAATAATGTAACAATACCCAAAAATATAATGAAAAACGATATTGCTACCGCTTTATATGATTTTGTTAAAATTGTCTTTTTCATGTTAAATTAATTCCTGACGATTTATTATTAATATTTCTTTTGTTTATTCTCTAATACTTATTACTTATTATTTGTCAGTTCATAGATTAATGAAGCATTATTATATTTTGTAATTATTATAAATCTTTATTGTATTTTGTATTGCACTGTTTTTAGTTACATTCTTTTATCGTAAAACAATCTTTTTCATATTGCTTTGACATCTCCTCAAATGTTACTCCCTTACTTAAACAAGCGTTAACATATGCAACATCCTTAGGTTTTGTAGAATAAATGATTTTCTTTAGAGGATCAACTATTAATCTTCCAATTAAATGACTATTTGATGTAATTGCAAAAATTTCTGAGTAAACACCACTCAATGAATGAACACTTTTTAAAGCTTCATATTCTCCATCACTTAAGGATAGTTTCTTTTCAGCTTTTATAGCCTCTATCGCTTCCTCCTTTTGTCCGAGTAAATATACATTAGCGCTGTTCTCAATTATTGCTCTACCAGCATTATTCTCATATAGATCTTTGATTGACTGCGTTATCGTAATACAAGCTCCGTTGTATTTACGAAAACGTCTATATCCAGATTCTATAAAGTTAGCTACGGACTCATCTCTTAACAGATCCCATGCTTCATCAATTATAAGAAGCTTCTCTACATTACGTTCTCCTAAGTACATCTCTTGCTGAATCTTATATATAAGTTCAAGAAGTACAACTTTTTGCAACGCCTTATGTCCATTTAACTCTTCAAGCTCCAATACTACAAAATCGTTATTAAAGGAGTTTTCATCTGTACTTTCAAAAAACTCTCCATATTCCCCTTTACTTGTAAATGAAAACAATTGCTTGCCCATATCTGATATACGGTCATCAATATTATTAAGCAGTTCATCAGCAAGAATATCTATACTTAAAGCTTTATCATACCTAGAATAAAGCTCTACTACTATTCTACGTAATTGAGATAACTGCAGTGATGATAAAGTATGAACAGGTTCAATCATTACAGAGATTATCCCTACTAACATATCTAGGTCTTCATGTATATCGTTTACAAAAGTAAAAGGATTTAAAGAAATTCTATGTTTGTTATCAAAGGCAATAAAGTTCCCATTAAACAAATTGCAAATGTTCTTATACGACCTACCAATATCAATTACAAATATCTTTGCCTTTCTTACAAGATAGCTAGTAATAATTTCATTTACTAAAAAACTCTTACCACTACCAGACTGAGCTGCAATACATAAGTTATAGTTTATGTTTGAGTTAAATAAAGAAAGTCCTATTACTTGACCATTTCGTCCAACAAGAGTTAAAGGACCATAGCTATCTCCCTTGTTTTCACAAAATAATGGAAGCAACACCTTAGCATGACGAAGTGTCATGGTACTGTAACGCATCTGTCCATTGATACTAGAAAAATCGCATCCCATTGGTAACGAATCTATAAAGATTGGTAAACAAAAGTACTTATCTGGCATAATTGTAAAACCTTGTTCTTTATAGAACGCTCTAACCTTACTGGAGGTCGCTTCTGCTGATTCCTTATCATTACAAAATGTTGAAATTGTAAACTTAACCTTTACAGGCCTATCACCTTTATCAATTTCGTTATATAGAATATCAAAGCTTTGTTTTCTTAAACTAAGCTTTGTTAAGAACTTAAGCATTGAACCATACGATTGATGTGTAATGATAGCTCGCTTAGCATTTAAAGAACTAATAGTTTTGCTTCTGTTTGGATATAAGATACTAGCTGTAATAATGAATGGTACATGTATTCCTCTATTTCCTGAATACATGTCACCAGCATATTTTAAGGCATTACCAAAGGCTATACTTTCAGGTAATTCCTTAACTGAATATGTATTTACAAAATACCCTCCAACTTCTAAATGATCTTCATGAATCTTCACACCTCTGTCGAAATCAAGTAACTGTTTTGCTAAAAAATCTTCCTTATCAACCTTGAAACAATTATCAAACCAACTTGATTTAATCCCCTTATTAAAAAACGGTTTTAGTACTTTTAAAAATAACTTATCAGTTAGCATAACAGGTTGAAGTCCCATCACCTTTAGAGCTTCATAAATCTCCGATCTATGCTTCTTAATCTTCTCTAATTCATCACAACTATAAAATTCATTCTTAATAGGAGTTACTACAGATATAACTACCTTAAAGTCTCTAGTAACTGTTGGTAAATTAGGTAAGCTACTAATAGCGTGTTCCTTTAAAAAAGAAAGCTTTTTTAAAGACATGTTATGTAGTAATGGATTCAACTTGTTATCATTATAATACCTATGATAATCATGATAATAATTTGCATCATTGTAATTCGATAACAACTTGTCATGTATATAAGGAGAGGCTAGTAACGAAATTTGAAGAACTGAATTATCTGTAAAATCAGACTCTAGTAATGTTTGAATATTCCCCTCTAGATTATCATTTATAAATGATAACGGTGAACATAAAAAAGAATATCCAACTGAAACAGAATTTTGTTGTGTTACATAAAATAAAGTGTTCTCATCATCATATGCAACTACGCCATAGAATGATGCAAATTCGCCAATCATCTTATTGATGAAATCAAAAAACATAATATCTCCTTGTGTTGTTGTATTTTGTTATTGTTGTATTTTGTTATTTTTTTTGTTATTTTTCTATTATTTGAAATATTATTTTCAAACCTTTCTTTAACTATTATTACTTGTTTTGTTTTTTATAATTAACTCAAGTTTCCCGCTTAAAAATTTAACTTAAAACCAATCCTATATGGGATTGATGCTCTTTAACAATTTGTATTGACTTTTACTATAAAGAGAACTAACTAAAGATAAAGATCAAAAATATGAGTTTGTTTTTAAAAAACAAATGTTCACCATCTAAAAAAACTTAAATTATAATTTATAGTACTATTCATACTCACTTAATAACTTTAAATAGCTTTTATCTTGTTTAATCCAGCTTTTCAATCAAACATTGATGATCTTTTGTTTTAGGATTATAGTTAATTCCTATAAGTAATACATCATTCGGATAATCACCATCACGATATCTACTAAAATACTCTTTC
>JAXJQF010000150.1:0-21158 GCA_036311285.1 Ruminobacter sp.
ACAATCTCTGTATTTGGCATATACTTTTCAACAAGACGGTTATATGAAGCATTCATGTCCATTGCAAAAGCTTTAACGTTCACTAGCTGTTCCTTATCGTACTCTTCAAAGAATTTTCTAAAATCTTCCATGCCTCGTCCTTTCCCTACCCAAAGAACTTCACCTGTTTCAAGGTCCATTACACATGTAGCGTAACTATGGCCTTTATGTATTGCAAATTCATCAACCGCAAGATATGTAGGTTTATAACCTGAACGAAAAAGTTCATCTTTTCGTTTTTTCAGGAATTTATCCATGATTCCTAGATGAATTTTCTTTATTGTTTCCCAATGAAAACCGGTAATTTCAGAAACAGCAGAAACAGACATGTTTTTAGATAACAGACTTATAATCTATTAAGTAGTACGACAACTTATTCTTGCAGTTGTGTGATTGATAACAAAAGGATTTACTTTTGTAAATCCTTTCGTAACTAAATTTTAAACTTTGACAATTGTGTCATTAACTAGTTGTTGAAAATGATATTTCTTGTAGGAGTGATGATTTCAGGTAAAGGAACGTCCCAAATTTCAGTTGGTAATGTTCCTACTTCTTGAATATCTAAGGCTAAACCAATAGGGTATGGTCCTTGTTTAGTGTTATGATAATCCTGTAGGGTTCTGTCATAGTAACCACCCCCCATGCCTAGTCTGTTACCTTTGCTATCAAAAGCTACAAGTGGAGTAAACATGATGTCAATCTTGCTTAAAGGGATAACATTTTGAACATTTAATTCAGGTTCAGGAATGTTGTATCTGTTTTTAACCATCACTGTATTCTTATCATAGTTTAAGAATAGTAGATTACCTTTTGAGAATGGATGTAATACAGGTACTGCAACTTTTTTGTTTCTAGCTAAGCACCATTCTATAACTCCATTTGTGTCAATTTCGCCATCAACACTAATATATAACGCTACGCATTGTGCTTCTTTGATTTTTGGATTCTTTGTGAATTGATCTATTAGTTGAGAAGAGTAATGATCTCTTTGTTCTGGTGTGATGGTTTTTCTTAGATCTCTTATTTTTTGTCTTAGTAGTGGGCGAGAATTAGGCATAATATTATTTTAGTTTTATAGTAATTAAATTATGGTTAAACAAAATGGAGCCCCAAGATGTTTTGGTTAGAAACCTTGAACCCAAAAGTTCAGGGCGGGAAAAGTTTTTTATAGCTAGGCTTCTCAATACTAGTTGAGCCTGCACACCTTATAAAAGTAATTTCCCTAATCTAGCAGTATCGGCTCAGGGACATAACCAAATTTAACATCTTGAGGCATTACACTAGGATTTAGGACTTACTCTTCTTAATGAGTTCCATTAATTCCTTCATCCTTAATTCTACTATATCGCTAAATTTTTGATATTTCAATTTCTCGTTATTTAAATCGTGACATAAATCTAGAGCAGCTAGAACAGCTAATTGTTCATTGTTAAATCCTCTAGTTTTTAAGCGAAGTTCTTGAATTTTGTCGTTTATTGTTTGAGCTGCGTTTAAAAGTTTTTTACTTTCACCGATCTTACAAGTAATACAATATGAGCGATCTAAAATCTGTACTTGGCATTTCTCGACACTTTTTTGTGGCTCGCTTACTTCAATGTTGTGAGCTAAGTTAGAATCAGTCATGGTTGTTTTCTTCTTTGTCAGGTGTTCTTAAGTTTATATAATTCTTTTGTAATTTAGTTTATACGAAAATTAACAAAATCATATTTGTCTTTATTTTGTAATATTGGTTTTATATATTTTGTGCATAAAACCAAGAATTGCTTTGTTTGTTCTCAATTCTTTAAACTGCATAGATTATAACAGACAAAACATTTGTTTTACAATCATTGTGAATAAAAAATATTTTATAGAAATCATTATATTTTATGTCATTTTTATAAGTGTTCTTTTAAATAATAAAGCAACTTTTTTGACCATATAACGATATAAGTATATAATATGCTAAATTTTTTCATAAATGTCGTGAGACAGTCTTCGCAATTGAGGTAATTATGAGCGAAAAATTACAGAAGGTTTTAGCAACTTTAGGTCTAGGTTCAAGACGTGAGCTTGAAAAGTATATTGAAGCTGGTAGAGTAAGTGTCGACGGTAAGGTTGCAACTCTTGGTGATAGAGTTGAAGGTCACGAAGTAATTCGTGTTGATGGTAATATTGTAAAGACAGCTGTTACAAGTAAACCTATTTGTCGTGTTTTGATGTACAACAAGCCTGAAGGTCAAATGTGTACAAAGAGAGACCCTGAGGGTAGACCTACAGTTTATGATAGATTACCTACAATTAACAACGGAAGATGGTTGTATGTTGGAAGACTTGACGTTAATACGTCTGGTTTGTTGTTATTTACAACAGACGGTGAATTAGCTAATAGACTAATGCACCCGAGTCACGAAGTTGAAAGAGTATATGCTGTGCGTGTATTTGGTGAAGTAACTCCTGAACATATCAAACAGCTTGAAACAAACGTAGAATTAGAAGATGGTTCTGCTCACTTTGATAAGGTTATCTTTGTTGGTGGTGAAGGTATTAACCAGTGGTACAACGTTACTTTAAAGGAAGGTCGTAAGCGCGAAGTAAGAAGATTATGGGAAGCTTTAGGTCTTAAGGTAAGTAGATTAAAGAGAATAAAATACGCTAATATCGAGTTAGGTAAGTTACCTCAAGGTGGTTGGTACGAGTTAACATTAACAGAAGTTAATTCTTTAAGAAATTTAGTTGGATTAAAGAATGAAACAGAAACAATGGTTTCTGAGAAGACTTTATCTGTTAGAGAATCGTTTGTAAAGAATAGACAAGTAAAGAGAGCTGTTAGAAATTACCAATCTCGAGTAAAGGAAAATTCTTTACGTAATGCTCATTTTGAAAAGAATGGTATCGCTAAGAGTGTTGAAGAAAACACTGAAAACAGACAGCAAAACAGAGATAAATCTTTTTCTGTAGATAGTAAGAAAGGTTTTAATAATAAATTTGCTCGTTTTGATGAGCCAAAAAGACATAATAATAAAAAGTTCTCTAAGAAGAATGTTCATTATATTGATGATATCGAGAATGAATATTATGGTAGAGACAATAATAAAAAAGGTAGCAAGTCTCCTTTTAATAAAAACAACAAAAAAATAAATTCTAATGGTTCACTAAAGAGAGATGAATCAAGAGGAAGTGGCAAGAGCTACAGAAAAACAAATAGAAACAAGTAAAACAATATAAATAGAATTAAATGGTGCTATAGCACGATTTAATTTGTTTTACTTAGTTTTCGTTTGTTATATGCCGTCGATACACACATATACACAGATCTTGTCAGATTAGAGATTGGATTTTAATTACATGATGTTGTAAAGTTACCGTATCGATGATTGTATTGTCATGTCTTATATAAAGGTACGTGTAATTTAACTATATAGTTTTCGTAATTGAATTTATATTGATTATTAGATTAACTAAGGCTTAATAAAGCTGGGAGCTTTAACGTGTTTGATTTTTTGTGGATTACTGATCCTTCTGCATGGTTAGGTTTATTAACATTAACAGTTCTTGAAATAGTGTTAGGTATAGATAACCTTGTTTTTATTGCTATATTAGCATCTAAGTTGCCAGCAAGACTTCAAGACAAAGCAAGATATACAGGTTTAGGTGGGGCGTTAATAATACGTTTAGTATTGCTGTCTCTTATTTCATGGATTGTAACTCTTACAGATCCAATACTTTTAGATAAGTACTCTGTTAGAGATATAATCTTAGTGGTAGGTGGTGTATTCTTGTTATACAAGGCAACACATGAACTACATGAAAAGTTAGAAGGCTCAGAGGTTGATTTATCTAAGTCTAAGGCACAAAGCCAGGCATTTGGATTAGTGGTATCTCAGATTATTATCCTTGATGCTGTTTTCTCTTTAGATTCTGTAATTACAGCTGTCGGTATGTGTAAGCATCTTTCAATTATGGCTTTAGCTGTAATTATTGCAATGGTAATAATGATCTCTTTAAGTAAGTTTTTAACAAACTTTGTTACTCAAAGACCGACACTTGTTATTCTATGTTTAGGTTTCTTATTAATGATCGGCTTTAGTTTATTAGCTGAAGGTTTCCATGTAGAAGTGCCTAAGTCATACTTATACTCTGCAATTGGTTTCTCAATTTTAATTGAAATCCTAAATCAAATTGCAAGAAAGAATACATTAAAGCTTGATAAGAATATTAAGAACTCAAGAGAATTAGCGGCATCTTTAGTATTAAGAATCTTAGGTTCAAAGAGTGAGAATCATATTCAAACTCTAAAGGAATCGTTAGTAACTCCTACAGAAGCTGTTTTTGAGCAAGAAGAAAAAAATATAGTATCTCGTGCTTTGCAGTTAAATTACCAACCAATTAGAGCGTGTATGACTGCAAGACCTGATGTGTATATGGTAAATATCAGTGATTCAAAGGATGAGATACTGCACAACATAGTTGAATGTGACCATTCACATATTGTAGTGTATAAGAATGATAACAAGGATGCTCCAATAGGCTTTATTAACAAGTCAGACGTGTTAAAGAACGTTATTAACAATAAGAATGATATTGATTTTGAAAAGTTAATTGTTCAACCATTATATGTTCCTGAAACTATAAGTGTATTGACAGCTATTGAAGAAATGAAGCAGTCAAAGAACTATTTTATGTTTGTTGTGGATGAATTCGGTAATTTTGAAGGATTAGCAACTTTAAGAGACATAATGGAAGATATAGCTGGAGAAATGCCTGAACAAAGTGAAGAATTAATCTGTGTTAAAAATGCGGATGGTTCATTTGAGGTAAAAGGAGATATCTCTTTAGCTGAGTTAGAAAGACAAACACAGTTTATTGTAGAACAGAGTGTTCATTATTCCACTCTTGCAGGCTTTATTTTAGAAAAGGAACAGTCATTACCTGTTGTTGGAAGTAAGTCAATAGTTGATGGTTGGGAAATAGAAATATTGTCAGTTGTGAATCATACAATTGAGACTGTTAAATTAAAACAAGTTAAAAAAAGCGTATCAGAAAAATAATAGTGGCTACAGAATTAGGTAATAGAGGAAAGCGATGTTTTTTAATAGCAGAACAATAAGCAAAATAGAATCTGTAGATGCTAAACGCTCTGGTATAAAAATTACTAACAAAAGTTGTGCACCAAACAACCGTAGTAAAAGTAAAAAGAGTCAAAGAAGACCAAACACTGTACAAAACGCAAACAATAAAAAGAAAGTTAATAATACTAATGTAAAAGTTAATAGAGTAAATAATACTAAAGCAAATTCTCAATCTTCTAAAATTGGTATTTGTATTAGTAAATTAAAATCTTTCTTCAGTTCTGTAAAGGTTAATCCTGAAACAGTAAAGAAGTTTTGGGGAAAGACTAAACACTATACTTTTATTGCTTTTGCTGTTTTAAATGTACTAAAGGACTTATTTGTTGGTTTGTTTAACTACTACAAGGTAAAGGTTTTACCTTCATTAGTTAAATTTGTGCAATTTGTTAAAAAGTTTGAATATGAAATTATTCTATGCGTCCTTTGTTTAGTTGGTGTTTGTATATCCTTGTTAAATCCTCTGTGGTTTAATAATGCACCAGTGGGTGCGGGGTCAATGTATGCAGTAATTGGTAAGTTACTTGCGTATGGTGATGTGCTATATAGAGATATGATTGATGTAAAGGGGCCAGGATTATTCTTTCTAAATATGATTGGTTATCGTTTGGGAGGATATATTGGGATTGCTTTTATAGAAACTGTATTTTTCTTATTTGGTTTAATAAGCATTGATTTAGCTTTAAGAATATTTAGATTTAGTCCATTAGCAAGATTGTGTTCAATCTTAGTTGTTATATCTTTATTAGGTTTTAGATATTACACAGGAAATATTACAGAGAACTATACATTGTATTTAACAATGATTTCGAGTTATCCACTTGCGCTATTATTTGCATTACGCCGTTTTAGATGGAGCTTGTCAATAATTCCTGCGTTGGCATTTGCATATACTTTGTCTATAAGAATTAACAACTGTGCGTTCTTTCTGGCATGGTATATCATGTTGTTCCTTATGTACGCGTACAATGGAAGATTAGTTGATAGCTTTAAGTTGATTATTTCTGCTTTAATTGGGATAGCTGTTTTAGGTACCGCTTTTGGATTGTACTTCTACAATAAGGGCGGAATTGAACTTTGTTATGAGGCAATGTTCTATAGTTTCTTGGTTTACTTCCAAGAGGGTGGAATTGCTACTCATGATATGCAGTTTATTTTAGGTTCTGCTGGTTTTTGGAGAACTGGATTATTCATTGTTATCATTGGGTACATGTTGCTTTTAAATAAAAAAGATAACAGATTAGTCTCTATTGCTGAATATAGAGACCGTTATTGGATATTTTTATATTTATTATTAGGAATCGTGTTTACAGCAATTGCTAATAGCTTTACAGGTCATATCTTTAATAAGTATGACATCTTGTACTTACCATTTATGTTCTTGCCATTAGCATTCTTAATGAACAGATACCTACATATTAAGCGTGATATCCATATTAGCTTTATTACTGTATTAGGTTTAGTTGTATTCTTAGTGATAGAACACTTAATTTGGGATTGGCAAGACTTTGAATGGAACATTATTGAGGTAATGAAACACGTTTCTATCGACTTCTTAATTGCATTAGTAATTTGCTCTGTTCTGTTTATTGTTCGTTGGAAGCTTGGAACGTTTCATCATAACCATCCAATCTTTTTATGTATGACTTTATCTTTAGCGTTAATAATTTGTTGCTATGCTTTAGCATTAGGTCCTTCCAAGGGGCTACCAGATAGCAATGACGAAAGAATTAACGTGGAAGTAATAAAAAATAATACCACTGTCTTTGATAAGATTTGGGTGGATGGAAATAAACCAGAGTATTATATCTGGACAGATAGATTACCAGTATCTCCATACTTATATCGTTACTATCAAACACCGAACTATAACATTCAAGAGAAGGTTAATGAGAACTTAAATTACTTTAAACCAAAATATATTTTATTAGCTGAGTTTGAAGAAAGAGATAAATACTTAAAGGCTCATGAAATGGAATCTGAACGCTCTCGACGTTCAGAGGTAACATTCTTTAAGTTCTTATTCTCTAACTATAAAGAAGTCAATAAGGGATTGTATGTGATTAACAATTCTATGAGTTCAATTGTAGACGATTCACTTGATTGGGTTATTCGTTTAAAAGGCGAAAACGAAGAAGTGGGAGAGTAATAAATTACAATAATTACAATATTAAATATAAGTAATAACAACTACTATAAATAATTTTAATATGTTAATAACTATAACTAATAACAATAATAAAATAATAACAATAACTAATAACAATAATTATAAACACAAGTAATAAAAGAGAATAGATACACATAAAAATAAGCAGAGATTAAAACTCGATGCTACAAAGTGTATTTAGTTTTAAGGTAATAATTAAATCTAAATACTTAGATGTTTAGGGCATTTTAAATATGTGTAAAGATAGAGCTAGTACTGATTACCTAGAAATCTGTCGATGTTTTTATGCGCATTTTTTTTGTGCTTTAAATAATGTTTATTTAATACTTTTTTATAATATAAAAATACTTAAAAGGCAATTATATAAATGACAGAAGAAATGTTATCTATAGGAAGAGCAGCTAAGTTACTTGGAGTGACAGTTCAGACTCTTAGAAATTGGGATAAAAACGGACAATTTAAGCCTGATGAAATTACAAAAGGCGGAATGAGAAGATATAGCATTAAAAGCTTAAGAACTCTTTCCACTAAGAGTGGTAAAAGAGATGAAAAGATTTGTAAGACTATAGCTTATGCACGTGTAATTTCAAACGATTATAAGGCAGACTTAAAAGAACAAATTGATATCTTACAAAACTTTTGTGAAACAAATAGCTATAACTATGAAGTTATTGAAGATATAGGTTCAAGCATTAATTATTTTAAACCTGGTTTAACTAAACTAATTAAGATGATAATTAATGATGAAGTTAAACGTATTGTTGTTACTAACAAGGAACGTTTAATCACAATGGGTGGTGAAATATTATTTACTTTATGTGCCTCTAAAGATGTTGATATTGTTTTCATAAGCAGTAAAGCTATAAATCATCAGATGGAACAAGAAGAGTTAAAATCTGATATGTTAGATATGATTGCTTCTATATCTGCAAGACTTGCTGTATATCCTACAAGAGAAAACCTTGAGATTGTTGATAATATCACTCGTTTCGTAAAGGATAATGCAGAAATTGCTTAGGTATAAAAAAGCCTAGAGCATATTTTAAAGCAATTTATAAGACAAACTACTGTTGCGTTTAAATACTTCAATGATTAGATTGTTAAAAGTAATCTATTATTTATTGAAGTAAATAATGTCCCAGTTGTTTGTTAGTGCAAAATCTTTTAGCAATGGATGGGGATTAGTTGCATGTGCATAAGTTGCACATTGCAATAATTCCTTATCGTTGATCGTGTCTCCGTAGCCGTGGCTTCCTTCAAGAGTTAAGAAGTTCTCTTTACAGTACTTCTTAAGCTTTATCGCTTTATTTTCTTGATGACAAATCATAGGATCGACTTCTCCGATGATAATGTCATTGTTGTAAATAGCTTCGGTGCTTATTGAATGGTCTACGTTAAATATCTTGCTTGCAATAGGTTGAACTATTACATCAATAGTTGCTGACACGATAATTGTGTAATAGCCTTTTGACTTATAGCTGTTAACTAGTTTTAGAGCATCTTCGTATACATAAGGTCTTAGATAGTTTTCAATATAATTATCGGTAATTTCTTTTATTTGAGCTTTATTAAGGTTAATTAAGGGAAGAAGTGCGAATCTAAAGAATTCTTCCATATTAAGAGTCCCATTTACAAATTGTTTTAAAAGCTCTTTATCTTTTTGAATAAATTGTTCGTCACAAAGTTTATTGTCTTGCAAACATTTTATAAAAAGAGAATAGGTGTCTTTTTTAACAAGAGTGCCATCAAGGTCGAAAAAGGCAACTTTTTTTGAATATTGTTTAGTCATTCTTATATGCTTACTACTCAGTATTTTGATAGTTAAAGTTGTTGTAATTAATTCTTTAGTTAAATATTTAACTAAAAATTTTTAATTTGCTAATTCTTCATCTTCATCGGTTTTATTGTAGATATTTGATGATTTAAGAAGTCTTGAGTAAATCTCTCTCATTTCTCGATTTACAATCATACAGTAATACTTGTAGGTGTTGTAGCATTTTGTTTTATCATCTACTAGTTCTACAGTAGATAGAGTAAAAATACCAATTTGGCATAATAAAGCAAAGAAGTTAACGTTGTTGTACTTATTAAATTCAGTAAAGGCATAACCACAAGTGTTAGGTAACAATAGTTTTTCATGGTATCTTTCAAACTTGTTAATAAGTGGAATTAAAATCTTACTTAAATGATTGTAAGGATATAAACACGAGAATGTGGTTATGTCTTTTGAAGTTAATACGATATTGATGCTTGCAGGGCGGTATACTTTAATATTATGTCCAGTAAATCTATAATCGCCATGCCATGAAGATAAATTGCCTAATAGCATTTCAACAGTTTGTTCTGTCGCATCAGCAAGTTCTTCAAGTTCGGATTGGAAGTGTTTTTTTAATTCACCTTGAGTAAAGCCACATACATTAACTGATAATGAGTCATATGTTAGATCTGTTATGTATGGAATTCCTTCTTGCTTCTTAGAACTTAATGAGAATTTTGTTTCACCAACTAATAAACACCAATCAATTAAGGTTTCGCAGTCATATAAAGCTTTATAAAATTGACTTAAAACTTCGTTCTTATCTTCAAAGTTGTTATTATAAAGATTATGTAGGTACGGAACATCATAGTTATCGATTAATATAACTATTTTTTTTGTGTTACTAACTGAAGCTATTTCGCTTAAGAAGTGATGAGTTATCCAATAAAACTTTTCATCTCTGTTTAATTCAACTCCTAGGGAAGAGTTGATTTCATATAAACGCTTTTTATAGAAATTAAAGAATGTGTCAATATAGTCATCAGCTGTTTTTAAGTTCGCTAATGCGGCGAAGTCAAATTTTATAACAAAATGGTTTGGAAATTCTGTTTCACTTTGAGATACATATAAACCTTCAAACATGGGAGATTTGGGTCCTCTTTTAAATAAGAAGAACAACGTATCAATAAGAACTGTTTTACCAAAACCAAAAGGGCGAGTTAATAAGTTGAATCGAGAACGAGCGTCATATATTTTGCATATAGATTCTGTTTTATCTATATACTTATCATCTACCCCAGTAATAAGCTCTTTAAATGTTGAACATGGATTAGTATCTATTTGAAACATAATTATTGCCTTGTACTTTTAGACTTGACTATTATAGCATATTTTAGTGTTTAGCAAGTTTTGGTTGTGTAAAATCAGAATGGTAACGCAGAATTGTGTATAAACACATCATATTGATATATTGCAAAATTTGAATAAAAATAATTCGTAATGTTTAGGATTTTGTGTGGTTGTGTCATCAATTTTGACTTTAGTTGTGTTATCGTGCGTGATTAATTGCTTTGTCATATTTCTAATTATGCAACAAGGTTGTTGATGTAAAAATGTAACATTTAGTTATCTTTCCTGTAAAAAAGTGTAGATTTTGGTTAAACTTTCCTGTAAAAAAGTGTAACTTTTGGTTGAATTTTCCTGTAAAAAAGTGTAACTTTTGGTTGAATTTTCCTGTAAAAAAGTGTAACTTTTAGTTAAATATTCCTGTAAAAAAGTGTGAGTTTATAAAACAGAGGCTTTATAATGCAAAGAACAGCTATTTTAAAACTTAAAGAATGGAAAGAATCAAAAAATCATAAACCTATAATTATTGAAGGCGCTAGACAAGTTGGTAAAACTTGGTTGATGAAAGAGTTTGGTAAACAATATTACGAACAAGTTGTTTATTTGCATTTTGACAACAATCAGAAACTTACAGCTCTTTTTGAAAATGATTATGAAATTCCTCGATTGATAGAGGCTTTTGAGATTTTATCAGGTATAAAAATTAATCCTGATAATACCTTAATAATTTTTGATGAAATTCAAGAATGCCCAAGAGCATTAACTTCACTCAAATATTTTTATGAAAATGCTCCAGAATACGACATAATAGCAGCAGGAAGTTTGCTTGGTCTTATGCATCATGAGGGAACAGGTTTTCCTGTTGGTAAAGTTTCATTTTTAAATCTTTATCCAATGAATTTTTTTGAGTTTGCAAGAGCTCTCGGTGAAGAAAAACTAATTGAATTGATTGAAAAAAAAGATTTTCAAATGATTACTGTGTTTAAAAACGATTTTGAAAAACTAGTTAAAATGTATTGTTATATTGGTGGAATGCCAGAAGTTGTTCAAAACTTTGTAGATAATCGAAATTATAAAAAAGTTAGAGAAATACAAAAGAACATTCTTGCATCGTATGAGAATGATTTTTCAAAACATGTTTCGTCAAATACAGTTGAGAAAATAAGGATGCTGTGGCGTGCAATTCCTTCACAATTAGCAAAAGAAAATAAAAAGTTTATCTATAATGTAATAAAAACAGGTGCTCGTGCAAAAGAATATGAGCTTGCTCTTCTTTGGTTAAAAGATGCTGGATTGGTTTATCAAGTAAATAGAATTAAGAAACCTGATTTACCATTAATTGCTTATCAAGATTTAGATGCCTTTAAATTATTCATTGTGGATGTAGGCTTGTTATCAGCGCTAACAAACCTAGATGTAAAAACCATTTTAGAAAAAACACAAATTTTTGAAGAATTTAAGGGAGCTATTGCTGAACAATATGTTTATCAGCAATTAAAAAGCGTTGACGATATCCCGATTTTTTATTGGTCTAATGATTCAAGTCGTAGTGAAATTGATTTTGTTATTCAGCACGGTGAATATGTCGTACCAGTTGAAGTTAAAGCTGAAAAGAATTTAAAAGCCAAAAGTTTGAATAACTTTATTCAAGAATATAAATCTAAAAAATCAGTGAGAACCTCACTTGCTGATTATAAATTGAATGATAATAACTTGTATGATATCCCGCTTTATGCAATTAGTAATATTGAAGAAATTATTGAGTAAGCACTTTGACAAAGAGTCTCATATTCCTCAAGATGAAGTACCTTCTAAAAGAACTCCTAGCAGACTAAAAAAGAATGTATAGTATTACGTTTTGGATAGTTCTAGTTATTGCATAATCTTTGTATTTATTGCACAACAAAAAGGTCACTCCATCATAGAGTGACCTTTAAACCAATTATTTAACCTATATTCAAACTATTAGATATTATCAGAGTTTGGAATAGGTTTGTGCTTTTGACCTATAAATGTATAGATTACAGGTAACACAAACAATGTAAACACAGTACCAATTGATAAACCTGCTACAATTACTAAGCCTATAGAGAAACGGCTTTCTGCACCAGAACCGCTAGCATATAGTAATGGTAATAAACCAGCTACCATCGCTGCAGTAGTCATCAATATTGGTCTTAATCTTAGTTTTGCGGCTTCTCTAACAGCTTCAAAACGGTTTAACCCTTCATTAAGCTGTTTTTCTCTACTTACTTCGCAAATTAAGATACCATGCTTAGTGATTAAGCCTACGAGCGTTATTAACCCTACTTCAGTGTAGATGTTTAATGTAGCTAATCCTGTTGAAACCATTAATAAAGCACCACTAACAGCTAATGGTACAGATACGATGATTACAAAAGGATCTTTCCAACTTTCAAACTGAATAGCAAGTACTAAGAAGATGATAATAATTGATAAAGCAAATGCTCCAATAATTGCATTACCTTCTGTAGTAAATTGACGAGATTCACCAGTGTAGTCATACATGTAGCCTTGTGGAAGGTTTGGTATGATTTCAGAATTAAAGAAGTTTATTGCATCACCCATTGTGTTGTTAGGATTTAAAGCCATACTTAATGTTACAGCATTTTGTTGTGACATTTGGTTTAAAACACGTGGTTCTGTAATAACTTTAGTTTTAATTACTGAAGTAATAGGGATCATTTTGCCATTACTTGCTTTAACATAGTATCCCTTTAAGCTTTCTGGGTTTAAACGATCGGTTCTGATTACTTGAGGGATAACTTGATAAGCACGACCATCGATAGCAACACGGTTGATATAGTTATCAGCAATCATTGTAGATAATGTAGAACCGATATCACTCATCGTTACTCCATATGCACCTGCTTTATCTCTATCAATAGAGATTTCAACTGTGCCAGAGTCAAAAGATAAGCTACTGTCAGTATATACGAATAGACCACTGTCCTTGATCTTTTGAAGAATATCTTCAGCAACTGTATATAATTGCTCAAAGCTGTCAGGAGTCATAATAACTAATTGAACCGGAAGACCAGAGCTTGATCCAGGTAATGGAGCTAATCTAAATGTTGTTGCAGAAAGGTTAGGGTTTTCAGAAGCTTTAGCATTTACTCTATTCATTACCTCGTCTGCACTATCTCTTAGGGCATAATCCTTTAATGACATAATTGACATGCCTTGGTTAGATGCAGGCATACCTGCTAAGCTTATAACATTTTCAACAGCATTATCTGCTAAACCTATGTCTGCAAATTTCTTCATTCCATCTTGAATGTAGTCCAGATTAGCACTATTTGGAGCTTTGGCTAATAGCATAACCACGCCATCGTCTTCATATGGAGCTAGTTCTGACTTTGAATAGAACATTAGTATTGGTAATGATAAGAATATAATGAATGCAGAGATGATGATCGGAGCACGGTTGTGTAGTACCGTATCAAGCAAGTTGCCGTAAAAGTTGTTAAATTTAGTTAAAACATTGTTTACAGTTTCTTCGAACTTGCCAGGTTTTTCTTCTTGCTTCAAAATTTTTGAACACATCATTGGTGATAATGTTAAAGCTATAACACCAGAGATAAACACTGAACCTGCAAGAGTCAATGAGAATTCTGTAAACAACGCACCTGTTACACCTCCCATCATTGCAATTGGAGCGTATACACATGCCAATGAAATTGTCATTGAAATTACAGGAAGAGCAATTTCTCTAGTTCCTAGAATAGCTGCTTTGTATGGACTCATGCCATTCTTGATATTTCTATCAACGTTTTCAACTACAACAATAGCGTCGTCTACTACCAGACCTATTGCTAACACCATAGCAAGTAACGTCATTAGGTTAATAGTAAAGCCTAATACATTCATAATTAACATAACACCAATCAATGATAATGGAATGGTGATAATCGGGATAATAACAGCTCTAAAGTTACCCATGAATAGAGTTATTACTACTAATACAATTACAGCAGCTTCAACAATGGTGTGGATAACCTCATGAATTGATGATTCAATTGCGATTGTACTGTCGTACACAGTATCAATAGTCATTGAAGGTGGTAAACTTTTCTTGATAGATGGAAGCATTGTTTTAACATCTTTTGCTATATCAAGAGGGTTTGCTGTTGGTGTAGCGTCAATACCAAGTAATACAGATGGTTTTCCATTTGCTAAAGCTCTATAGGTATCGTGGTTTGTATCTAAGGTTACATCAGCTACATCAGATAATCTTACAATCTTTTCATCTGTTGTAGAGATTATGATGTTCTTAATGTCTTTGATATTTGATACTTGAGTTAGCGTGTTAGTATTTAATACTGTAAATTTGCCGATAATTTGACCTGATGAAGATTGGAAATTATTTGCTTTTAATGCATTAATAATTTGATCTGATGATAGTCCGTATTTAGCAAGATTTGCAGGTTTAATCCAAATGCGGATCGCAAACTCATTACCACCAAGAAGATTAACCTTTGAGATACCATTGATCGTGTATAGCTTTGGTATAATAACACGGTTAATGTAGTCGGTAATTTGAGGTGAAGATAAACTATCACTTGCTAGAGCTAGGTACATGATGGATGTAGTGGCCCCAGTTGAAAGAGCAATTGAAGAGTCTTCAGCTTCAGCTGGTAATTGAGATTTTACAGAGTTTACTCTCGATAAAATATCAGCAAGTGCAGCATTTGGGTCGGTATTAAGTTTCATGTAAACCTTAATAGTCGACATACCCATTTGAGAATCAGAACTGATATAGTCAATGTTATCAGCCTGCGCTATTGCTTGTTGTAGAGGTTGGGTAATAAAACCTCTAATTAGTTCAGAACCAGCACCATAATAACTAGTAGAAACAGTAATAACAGTATTTGTGATTTCTGGATACTGTCTTACATTCATACCTTTTAATGATTGAAGACCGAAAACGGTGATCATTATACTTATAGCTATGGCAAGTACGGGTCTGTTAATAAATATGTCTGTAAATTTCATATTATATTTCCTTTCTTTGCCTATTCACTATAGTTTAGGAGTTGGAACAGAACGGTCTAATTTACCTTCTTCTGTAAAGCTTACGTAGCTTCCGTTTGAGATTCTAACTTGACCTTCAGTTACAACAACATCGCCTTCTTTTATACCACTTGTGATTCTAGCGATATCATCTCTTCTGTCAGCTACAGTTACGTTTGTTAACTTAGCAACTTTATGAACTTCACCGTTTTTGTCTTTTTCTTCTGTAACAACATAAACTGATTCACCATATAGATTGAAAGCAATTGCTGTTTGAGGAAGAACTATTTGATTTTCAATTGGCGGGAATACAATTTCAACTTCAGCATACATACCGCTTAATAAAATTTTTCCTTGGTTTGGAATAATTGCTTCTACTTCAATAATACCTGAACCACGGTCAATTTTTGTTTCAAATGCACTTATTTGACCTTTAAAGTCTTTGCCAGGGTATGTGTCTAAGCGTACGATAACTTCTTGGCCAATGTGCATACCTTGAATTTCGTTTTGAGCAACATAGAATCTAATTTTCATGTTGTCTATGTTTTCTAAGTGAACAATCTTTGTGCCAGGGTTTACTAATTCGCCTGGTTTGATTTCAACAATACCTAAGATGCCATCAAATGGACTCTTTATGTTTAACTTTTCAATTTCAGATTCAAGTTTTTGTACATCAGCTTTTAAAGATTCATAGCTTGCTTGAGCGTTATCAAGGTCTTTTTTTGATACTACACCTTGTTTAGCAAGAATCTTAATTCGGTCGTAGTTTTTACTTGCATCATTTAATTTTGCTTTAACTGATTTTAAGTTCGCTTGTTCTGTTTGATCATCTAATTGTACGATTGGATCGCCCGCTTTAATTTTTTGAGTAGATTTTACGAATATTTCTTTAACTCTGCTTTCGTTTTCACTTGTAATATCAAGTCCTTGAAATGGTTCAATAAAACCAATTGCAAAGGAACTTTTGTTCCATTTTGTAGGCTTAACAGTTTCTACAATAACAGGGTTAACGTTAGGTTTAAGGTTAGCTAAATATTGTTCTGTCATGTAAGACTTAAACATATTAAATCCAATAACAGAACCAAAACATATAGCTACTGATGTTGGTATAGCAATAGTCCAAAATTTCATATATATTCTCCTGTGCTTCTTTAGAGTTATTTTATATTCAAATTAATGTATTTAACAATAGCAAAAAGAAATATAAGTACATAAATTTAAAAAAAGTATGGATTTAAAAGTGTAAATCTTAATCGATAAATCTAGTTTTATGTCAATAAGTGAACTACTCCGACTTATAGAAGTAGGGCTTCTTGCTTCAACCACTACGGTATTGATTACGATGATACGTAACTCAATGTCTTACACAGTGTCTACAGGCGTTTAGTTAGGCCTATTTCATTCCACCACCTATAGAGCGGCACGGCGTGTTAAATTTTAATTACCATTTTTTAGAAAAAATTGGCTTTTGATAAGATTTTTTTTATCTGATAATAATGCTGTTTTTAGACAGTAGATCATAAGTGTACGACTCTTTATTTGGATATTGAGAATACTTATTTGAAAAGAAAACATCTAATAATATATAACAATAAAATTATTCCAACATTAATAGTTTAAAGGAGACAATATGAATACTTTTATCAAGAATAATGTTGTATTAAAGCATCTACAATATATTGCTTTATGTTCTTTATTTTCAGGTTGTGCTTTTGTTGAATATAACTATAGTCCTGAATGCAAGACAAGGGATGGAGTTGAACGTTGCTATTATAAAGTTCTAACAGTTTCAAAAACAATCGATGACTTTGCAGGATACACATTTCCGTATGGTGAATATGTAAAGATTGGTGAAAACTCAACTGGTGATGAGTATTATGCAAATGAAAATACCTTTGGCGTAAAGTTAATACCAGGATTGTTTGCTCAAGAAAGTATAGGATTGATGCTTAGTAGTGATAAAGATGAAGTGTGTGTAATAAATATTAAAAATTTTACAGTATGTGAAGATATAAAGAATTTCCAAATTGGCATAACCAAGAAGCCAGCTTTATTCTATTAAATTCAAAATTGAAATGAGTTTAGCTTAAATTATAAATACCTCATTATTTACGTAAAATTATAAATTCAAAATATCTATAAGGTTTTACTTTATAGGTATTTTTTTATATCTTTGTTTTCTTCTAAACAACTTTGTTCACTTGTTGATAGAAAAAGTATATTATAAGGATTGTAGTGTATATTGAAATTGATTTATAAATAGCAGTTAATTTTTCGATTTAGTTAAAAAGTAAAGAGTATGGATTACTTAGATAAAATAATGAATACGGTAACTAAGGAAGTCAACGTATTGCTTGATAAAGAAATACGTATAGGTGTTACTGGACTTTCTAGAGGAGGGAAGAGCGCATTAATCACTTCTTTAGTTAATGTTATAAGCATGTTTGGAGAAAGTGGTATTGGTGACAAACTTCCTCGTTTTAAAGCATATGATAAGTTTAATATCTCTTACGGTGGTATTACATCATCTCATATGATGTCGATAAAACGTTTTCCATATGAAGATGCTATTGATTCTCTTTCAAGTAATCCTCCTCAATGGCCAAGTCCAACAGATGGCATAAGCGAAATAAGATTAGAAATAAAGTACCGTGATGAGAAATGGTACTCTCCTATAAGTACTCATACTATTTATATAGACATCTGGGATTATCCTGGTGAATGGTTAATGGATTTGTTGTTACTAGATTTATCCTATGATGAATTTAGTGCTAAGGTAAAAGAGTATACTGAAAAGGTAAGTAGTGTTGTTAATGCGAACGAATGGATTAAGCTAGGGAAAGCGTTAGATCCTGTAGCAAAGCCAGAAGTAACAATTTTAAAAAAGGTTGTTGCGGAGTATACCAATTGGTTAATTAGCTGTAAGGAAAATGATTTAGCTTTTATTGTTCCTGGTAGATTTGTTTTACCTGGTGAATTAAAAGGTGCCCCAATCCTAGAGTTTGTGCCATGGGTATGGGACAAGGTTGATTCTTATGAGAAAGAATCATTATATGCAGAACTTAAAAACCGCTATGATGCATATAAGCAAGAGGTAGTACAAAAGTTTTATAAAAATTGCTTTGCAAAGATTGATAGACAGTTAGTGCTAGTTGATTGCTTAAAAGCGTTAAAGGTTGGAGAAGTTGGTTTTTGGGACATAAATAATTCTTTTGACATATTGATGCAAAACTTTAAGTTTGGGAGTAGTAATTTCTTAACAAGATTATTTGCTCCTCGTATCGACAAGGTTCTGTTTATTGGAACGAAGTCTGATTTGGTTACTAATGATCAACATCAAAACATGCTTAGTATGTTAAAGTCGATGGTGAGAAGATCTGCTGCAAGAGTTAGATCAGACGGAGCAAACTGTGAGTATATGGTTTTATCATCTGTTAAATCAACAGAATGTGTTCTTACTCAGCATCAAGGAAAAGAACAACAGGTTTTAGTATGCAATGATGAGCCGACTAAGGCGGTTTTCCCAGGTTCTGTACCTCCTGTTTGGCAAGACGAATGGGTAGAGGGGTATCAAAATAAGTTTAAACTCTTAAATCCTCGTCCTCCACGTATAACTCCAGATAGCCTTATTCCATCATTTAATATTGATTTATTACTTGAATATATAATTGGAGACAAGTTGTGATAGATAAAGAAGATTATCGACATCAAGATTCATTAGAGATTGACTTAACTAATAGTAAGCAAGCTAGTAGTTCTTATGATGAAGAACTACATAAACTTGCTAGAAGAACTTCAAGTAATTCAACTTCAAATTCTACTAGCTCAAAATCTAATACAGGTAGCTCTGATTTTCTAAACTCCAACTCTTCAGTGAAAGCAACAGTTGTAAAGGATGGATTTGGAAACAATGTAATTTATAGTGAGCAAGATGGTTTTGAAATATCTAATGATGATATAAAAATTTTAAAGAGTGTAGATAGCACAGATATTTCACAATCAAGTTCTTTAGACAAATATGATGATGAACAATTTATTGTTGAAGAACCAAGAAGAAGTGTTTTTCTAAGTCCTTTGTTTTGGTTTATGGTAGTTGTTGTAATACTTGCTTTACTTCAGTCTTATTATTTTGTTGTTTCAGCAATAAACTCAAATAGTGTTATTGGTTTAGCTTGGCTAAGTGTTTTATCTATAGCTATAGCCTTTTTTACAGTTACAGTAATTAAGGAACTATATTATGTAGTAAAGCTTGATTCAATTGAAAAACATCAAGAAGAATTGTGTGATGTTATAAAGAATAATAATTTTGAGCAAACATTTATTATTTGTAAAAAGATGTCAAAGTCTTCCAATCAGTATGCAACAAAACAATGGACGGAGTTTGTTTCTAAGATTGATAAAAGTATGTCTAGTGAAGATGTGTTACTTCAATATCAAAGAGTAATGTTGGAACATCAAGACAGACTTGTTAAAAAGATTATCATTAGACGATCTATTGAAAATGGAATGGTTGTAGCTCTAAGTCCACTTGCTTGGCTTGATATGATATTTACTTTTGCAAGAAGTTTGAGACTTATAAGAGAAATCTCTCAGGTATATGGTTACAGATGTGGCTATTGGGGTAGGGTGTATTTGTATCGTAGAGTTATAAAGAATCTTATTTTTATAGGAGTTGCAGAACTTGCAACAGATTCAATTGTTGACGCAATTGGAGCTAGTATAACTACCAAGTTAACAGCTCAATTAGGGCAAGGAGTTGCTGCAACTGTTTATAGTACTCGTTTAGGGTATATGACTGCAAAAATGATTCGTCCAATTCCTCTATCTAAGGAGGTAATGAGCTTATCATCTCTTAGAAAGGAAGCTTTATTAAATGGAGAATTTGCAAAGTTGGTCAAGGAATTTACTAAGGAAAAAAAGTAACTAAAATTAAGGCTCTTCACGGATTAGTATGACCCCAGAAATTGACCACTTAACTATCTAAGTTATACTAACACAATTTAAGGCTTGTTTCCTAAAATTAGTTGGAGACATGCCTTTTAACTTTTTACAAACTCTATCTGAGTAATACCAATTTATATAATCTTTAATTGCTTTTTCTAAATTGTAAATGTCAATATCATTTAGTAAAAAAAAGAGCATCTCAAAAATGTTTAATTTTCGTCGTTGTTGGATATATTTCTACCTTTGAGTCGATATGATAATCCCGAAATTTTGATTATCTCACAGTGATGTACTAATCTATCTATTATTGCGGAAGTAATAACGTTATCGCCAAATACATCTCCCCATTTAGAAAATGGTTGATTGGTCGTCTGTATAGAAGAACGTTTTTCATATCTAGCTGCTATTAACTGAAAGAATACATAACTTGTTTCTTTATCTATAGATAAAGAAACTATTTCATCAATTATAAGTAATGAATACTTAAGGTAATGCTTTATTATGGTTTCTTCTCGTTTCTCTGCTATTGCTTTCATTGTCTTTACCATTAATGTCGAAAAGTTAATAAAGTAAGTAGATAATCTTTGTGTTGTAGCTTCAATACCAATAGATATCGCTAAATGAGTTTTGCCTACACCTGGAGTGCCCCATAAATACTACATTAGATTTAGTTTCCATAAATCGTAATGAACATAAATCTTTTATCGCTGATTTATTGATTTGCGGTTGATAATTAAAGTCAAAATCATTAATAGTTTTC
>JAXJQF010000151.1:0-9296 GCA_036311285.1 Ruminobacter sp.
AAAAATATATATTTAATCGACCTAACGTAGTATTCAGTGCCCACACAGATTGTCTAGATTTTGTTTTTAAAGAACTCTTACTTAGCTTGTAAGCAAGTGATGTGCATTTTAATCGTTTTTTGAATTTCGTCAAGTTTTTTTAACATGTTTTTTCAAAATATTTAATATATGATTATTATTTAGTCAACTTTTAATCTTTTTACAGTAATTTTGTTACACAATCATACAAATTTTCATAGATCTTAATCGAGTTGTCTATTTCTCCGGAGATTTTATGCCCACTTTTAACTAATACACAATGTTTTATCCCTGCTGCAATACCACTTTGTACATCTGAAATCTTATCTCCAATAATATAAGACTGTTCTAAATCTATATCTAAATCTTTTTGAGCTTTTAAAATCATTCCTGGTTTTGGTTTTCGACATTCACAGTCAACCTTGTATACACCAATACCATTTTTAGGATGATGAGGACAATAGTATACAGAAGCTACTTTTATACCTTGTTCTTTGAACCTCTCTAGCATCCAATCTGTTAAAATATGAAACTGTTCTTCTGTATAGTACCCTCTTCCTATACCAGATTGGTTAGTTACTATTACAATTTGATAACCTTTATCTTGAATAATCTTTAGTGCTTCAAAAGTCTTCTCTATAAATATGAAATCTTCTATCTTATAAACATAATCAACTTCTACATTTATAACACCATCTCTATCTAGAAACACTGCCTTATTCATGCTCAAATCCTTCTATGAATTTTTATCAATTAACATCATTTTCTGTTGTAATTTAATATATACTGTAAACTATAATCACTAAAACTATTGTTACACAACACTATATGCTGTAAGAATAATACTTTATATTATTGTTTTACAAACACATCATTTTACAGATTTTTATTTTATGATAAATTCACTTCCAATTTCTAGAAAACTTTTTTTTGTTGATATAAATAAGGAAATCAACATCGATGAGTGTTTTGCTTATTTAAAAAAAATATTTCCTTCAACTGTTATTATTTCAACAGATAAAATAAAAGAAAAACATTCTAACTATGTGAATTATTCATACAATAACATTAATCATCTGCTTGGAAGCTCTATCAATTTCGTTATATTAGATCAAAGAAGATTAAATATTGATAATATTCTTTCATGTATAGGGGCAATTCATCATAATGGAACAATTATCGTTCTATTAGATATAGACACATTAAAAGAAACGAGCCAATATTATTGTAACTATCTTCTGTCTCAAATAACATACTTCTCATTTAATTTACAATCCTGGCCAGACTTTATCAATAATAATGAAGAACTTCAAAGTATAAAAGCGTATACAACAAAACCGCCTACAAACAACCCTATCTCTTACGACTATTATTCATGCACAAATATACTTTTGAACCACGAACAATCAAATATAAAAAAACAAATACTATCCAATTTAAAAGATAAAGTTGTTTCTTACAACCTTATTACAGGAAACAGAGGTACAGGCAAAACAACTCTTACAGTTGATATTATCAAAGAATTAATTGCTGACAATCATAATGTATCGTTAATAATTTCACCAAACAAACATCTACATCAGATATACGATATCAAAGACTTACAAATTTTTACCGTCGATACTATAGACTATCATACAAACATAACTGAAATATTATTTATAGAAGAAGCATCTTCCATCCCTGTACATAAAATAAATCATATACTAAACTTATTCAAAAAAATTGTATTTATAACCACAACCGATGGTTATGAAGGAAATTCACAAGGTTTTAAAATTAATATTGTAGATAAGTACAATATTAACAGCTTTATTCTACATCAAAGATATAGGAACAACTACGATGCTGTTGAAATGTTTCTTAACACTATTTCGTTCCAAAGTGACACACGTGAAAACATAAAACATAACGCAAATAATAAAGATCAAGCCTTAAGAAATTCTGACATCTGTGAGTTATCCACATACAGATGTGAATTACTAAAGCCATATAAACTATTAAACAATAATGATATAAACATTCTTATAAAATTAAATCAACTTTTAAAAGAAAACCATTATCAGCATTCATGTAACGATATAATTAGATGGTTTTCTCCACAATGTGAAATATCTGTACTTATAGACAATAATAATGAAATTGTTGCTTTTATGATTTTGAGCTTGGAATCTTTACAAGACTATTCACTTGCCATCGATGTATTCAACGCAATACGTCAACCAAAAAATAACCTACTCATTCAAACCTTGATTACTCATGTAGGATTACTAAATTGCTATAAATATTATTTTTTCAGAATAGAAAGAATTGTTACCATCCCCTCTCTTAGAAGAAACGGACTTGCATCAAAACTTGTTGCACAAACAGAAAAAATTATTAAAGAACGTTCGAATACGACTTTTTTCTCAAATACTCCATTCATTGGTGTAGCATGTGCTTTAAAAGAAGATAACTTTAAATTCTGGACTTATAATCAATATATTCCTATTTCTATCGGTCTTACTGTAGATAACGCAAGTGGTATGCGTTCAATTATTTTTATTAAAGAATTAGATAAAAATAACTGCGCTATAACAAAAAATCTACAATTCCTACAAGCAAGATTAGATTTATTAACATTCCGTCATCAAATGGAGTATGAAAGAAATATTTTAAAATTACCAGATGTAATAAACAATAAAGATTTAATGTCATTATTAAAATATCTGAATAGCTTTAATAACAATCTCTGCACTGATAAAAAAAATAAAAGAATAAATGATTTTGATGTAATAAAATTGGAAGAAATAGCTATCAAACTATTACCAATTGAACATATTCTTCAAGTCATAAAAAGTATTGCTTACTTTAAACACAGTATTGAGCATGCATTACTTGAAATCGTAATTTACATGGTAATCACAAATATAAAATACAGAATTGACCATAAAGTGTATAATATTTTATATGATTTTATTTTAGAAAAAAATACTACCAATACTTTAAACAAATACAAACTTTCAAGTAAGAAAAATTTAGACAACTTCATTAGAATCAAATTAAAGGATCTATTAGAAAAGACATGGAAACTGAAATAAAAAAAATACTAGTTGTTGACGACCACGAAGAAATTAGGGAATTAGTGCAACGCTTTTTAAATATGCACAACTTCAATACCTTTGTTGCTGAAGACAGTAAAAGCATGAGAGCAATAATGGAAAAAGAACAAATAGATTTACTAGTATTAGATATCATGTTACCTGGTGATGACGGTTTATCAATCTGTAAGAAACTAAGAGAAGAAAAAAACAATATCCCTATTATCATGCTTACAGCAATGACAGAAGACACAGATAAAATTGTAGGACTTGAAATTGGGGCTGATGACTATTTAACTAAGCCTTTTAATTCAAGAGAATTATTAGCAAGAATAAAAGCGTTGTTACGACGTACGACAACGGTTGGAGAATCCAAGCCAATAAAGTTGAGCAAGTATTTTTTCTGTAAAGGAACATTAGACATAACCAAAAGAGAATTATCGTCACAGAAAGGAGAGATCATCACCTTATCAACAGCTGAATATGACTTATTAATAACCTTTTTACAAAATCCTCAAAAGACTCTTTCACGCGATTTCTTATTAGATATAGCTCGTGGGCGTGAAGCTCAAATATTTGATCGCTCTATTGACACCTTAGTTAGCAGACTACGTAAGAAACTAAAATCTATAAATGAAGAAGAGTGTATTAAAACTGTATGGGGAGGAGGATACTGTTTCACTGCAGAGGTTACAAATGACACTATATCCTAAATCAATACTTACAAAAATTATTATAATTTCTGTCATATCTATTTTAGTTATTCAGGTAATGATTATTACCTTGTTTATCCATGACAGAAGAGAGTATTTTCAAAATAACGATATTGAATACACCTTAAATAAAATTATAAACCTATCCAAAGTATTACATATTGTATCATCTGATTACTATGAATCCGCATTATCTACATTTAATCATCCTGGTATATTTTTGTCTTTAAGCGACACCCCGCTCTATGATACCGTTCATACAAGAAACACTAAAATTGAGAAATTCATAAACTCATCATTGAAGTACAAATATTCAAATCCACTGTTATTTAGTTCTGAAAAAACTGACCTGAAAAATGAAGAATATGAATATTTCATATCAAACAAAGAGAAAGAAATAAAGGAATCACATGTACCAAAAAACATTACAAAAACTGATATTTATAACTTTCTAAAGCAAAATAATATTAATCATCTATCAAACAAACAGACTAATAAAAACATATACAATGGTTGTATTAAGATTACCCATAATAAGTATCTAATATTCTCATATAGCCGTCATAAAGCCTTAATACCTACACTTTCAAACAAAATGATCTACACTATTTTGTTTATAACTCTTATAGGAACAATTATATTCTCAGCTTTTATCCTACAAATAATAAAACCTCTTGAAAAACTAAGCAAACAGGCCAATAACTTCAGTAAAGATTACAATCTACCTTTGCTTGAGGAAAAAGGTCCAACGGAAATTTTAACCTTAATTAAATCATTTAATAGAATGCAGAAAAAAATAAACTCATTCATTATTGATAGAACTAGAATCCTGGCTTCAATTTCACATGATTTAAAAACCCCTTTAACTACATTAAAACTTAGAACTGATTTTCTTCCAGAATCAGAAGATAAAGAAAAAATGCTTAAAACAATAGACTCAATGACAGAGATGTTAAAAGCAACAACGATTTTTGCCAAGGGAGATACTGAAATTGAACCTATTCAAAAAGTCAATATTATTGAATTACTCAACGAAATTTGTAAAACCTATATTGAACACGATAAGAAACTAAGTTTTAAACTAAATACGATATCTGATAAGCTTTATAATTACGAATGTAAGAAGACTGAATTTTGTCGTATTATTCAAAACATTTTAGATAATGCTTTCCAATATGGAACAATTGTTAACCTTAGCCTCACCGAAGAAAATGATAAGTTTGCGATAACAATTACAGACAATGGCCCAGGTATTCCAAAAGAACAACTTGGACAAGTATTTAAGCCTTTCTTCCGTCTTGATAAAGCTAGAAATACTCAAAACTCCAATGTAGGCTTGGGATTAAGCATTGTAAAAAGTTTCTTAATAAAACAAGGTGGTGACATTAAGTTGTCAAATATAGAACCTCATGGTTTAAGAGTCGAAATTGTTTTTTTATCAAAGGTTAATTAAATGCTAAATAAATTTAGAAATATTATACTATTCAGCTTTATTGAAGCAATTTTCATTCAACTAATTGTTTGTGTAATTACTGATGGCGTAAAATTTAATTCATCAAGTGGACTACTATTCATATTTTCCTATTTAGCAAACAACACCATTATATTTTCATTAGTTAACTTAATTTTTGGATATTTACCAAGTAAATTTAAGCTAAAAAAATTAGCAATCATTTTATCTGCAATCACTTTTATAGGATTTGGAATATTCTTTGTTGCAAACACCTATGTACAAAACCTATATCATTTCAATATTAACATTGCAATGCTAGACCTATTATTTAATGGTGGAGGTGAAGTAATTGAAATTACAAGTGAAATGGTTATTTCAACTATTGTGTTCAGTGTAATATTATTAGCAGCATATTCTATTTCATTACTTTCTGTTAAATTTATTTCAGGTAATATTACAAGTAAATTACTAATAACTTTAATTGTTCTAAATATCCTAACAACTAATATTATAGTTGCCTTATTTACTTTTAAAAACACCTCAAATCATCTTACACATATTAACAAAGTGCCTTTATATTCAAAACTCTCAATGAATAGTTTTTTCAGAAAATTGAACCTACAAAGCAACCAAATTACAAACATTCAAACTAAAGAAGTTTCTGATGAGACCTTTAATTATCCTAAAAATAAATTAATATGCAATCAAACAGATTTTAAAAACATTATTATTATCTTGATTGATAGTTTAAATTCTCAATCCTTTGATACCGAATTCTTCCCTCTTTTATCAAAGGTAGCTGATGAAAATCTAGTTTTTACTAATCACCACTCTGGGAGCAATACAACTAGATATGGTGTATTTTCAATCTTCTATGGAATTTATGGTAATTATTTTGATGCAGCAATAACTAACCATAAACCTCCAGTTTTATTAAGTGAATTAAGAAAAAATGGATATGAAGTTCAAGCATTCTCTAGTTCTCAATTATATCGACCAGAATTCTACCAAAATGTGTTCTTAGATATACCTAATCTAAGAACAAAATCAAACGGTGATAATAGCCATGAAAGAGATAACGACGCTATAAAAGATTTTAAAGATTTTATGGCTAATAAAAATAATGGCTACAAAGCAAAATTCGCATTTGTCTTTCTAGATCAATTGCATTCACTTCAACTATATGATGAACAACTTAAATACCAAAAGTTTAAAACACCATGGACAAAACCTAATTATTTAGAATTAAACAACGATTTCGATAGAAATATATTCAAAAACCTGCAGGGTAACATTGCTATACACATTGACAAGAAGATTAATGATATGATTGATTATTTAAAAGAAATCAATGAGTGGGAAAATAGTATTGTTATTATCAGTGCAGACCATGGACAAGAATTTAATGAGACTAAGAAAAATTATTGGGGACACAATAGTAATTTCTCAAAATGGCAGATATCTGTTCCAATGATAATCCATTGGCCTGGAACTGAACCAAAAGTATATACTCATAAAACAACTCACTATGATATACCTACAACTCTGCTTAATGATTACATGCAGTGTCAAAATAATATCAGTGACTATTCTATTGGAAAATCAATCTTTGATGAAAAGTACAAATTAAAATATTTCCCTGTTGTTAATTACAATGATAGTGGATTAATATACGATGACAAAATCCTATCATTTGGTAATTTCTCAACTATTAATCTGTATGATAATGACTACAATCCTTTAGATTTAGATAACCATAAAGACGTTATCAACGATTTAAAAAATTACATGATGAACCAAAATGAGTTTTCAAACTAATTATTTTGAGTAAATAAAGTTATAAACCTATTTAAAAATAGGTTTATAACTTATTAGAATTTTGATTATTCTTCGTCAGAACCATCAGGGTAAGTTCCCCAACCATCGTAAACAACATCAAATTTATTGCACAATGTAACAATTTGAGATATTTCTACCATTAACTCATCAACATCTAAGCTATGGTTTGTAAGTACAACTGTACTAAATACTATAGTCCCATTATCTTCTTTTATTTCTTCAGCTGGCTCAATTACAACATCTGCACCTAAAACATTTGTTAATTCTACAACTAATTTCTCCAACATATTGAAATTAACACATGCTAAAACATGCTCAATTTCATATATTTCCTTTGGTGAATAACCATCTTCTACAATACTATTTATAATCTCTTGTGTTTCTTCTCTTATTATAAATAGGTTATTATACTCAGCCACATCTTTTATATTAGATATTAAAACATCTTCATTATCATCAACTAATTCATTCACAGACATTAGACATCTCCATTAAAATTATTATAATCTACAATCTTTTAACTGTTGTTTATACAAATTTGATTGTCGTTCAACTTTTTTAGCTACACTTTTTAAAGCTGAATTGTTGTTATAACTTCCTCTTTTATATCCCCCCCAACCTTCATGATAATTCAAATATTGTAAATAAACATTTGAGAGCGGGACTTTATTTATCTTTGTAGTTTTTAACATATACCAACTAATAAAATCCAAAGAATCTTCAAAATCATCTCTCGAAACAAAAATTCTATCGGTTTCTTTCTTATAATCATCCCACACAGGATCCTGAGCTTGAGAATAACCATAAGAACTACTGCCGCGACCATAAGGTATAAATAGAAACCATCTCATTGGAGGCTTTGCATCATGTATATAAGAAGACTCTTGATTTATAAAAGCCATAATTGTGTTAATCGGTACACCTCTTTCCTTATAAACAGAAACCGCGCTATCGTACCAGTCTTTATTACCTTTAAAAATCGAACACAGATTATTCTTATCTGCAGGTACATACGTTGAACAAGCTGAAGTAAATAAAACCAAAAGTACACATAAGAAACGCATATACACACTCATAGAGTAATCAACACAAAAACAATAACTATCTATAAGTAGTGTACCCTAATTTTAAATCTTTTAAAATAAGACATTAACGTCAAACTTCAAAATATTGTCATTGGCACACAAAATGCATAATAGACTATACAGAGTTTAAATTTTGACAGTGGAGCATATATCATGAACAAGAAAGTAGAAAATAAATTATTAGTAAACTTTAACTTAGTAATTACATGGATTTTAGTTATCGATACCTGCTTATTAGTAGCCCCAAATTCTTTAACTAATGGTATTGCATTACTTAGTCAACAAGAATATAGATTTACTTTATGGTTCATCTTTATCATCGCAATTTCAAACTTTATAAGCCAAGCTATAATACACTATACAACTAAAGTTATTAACAATATTAACACTAAGAACACCATTTCTAAGCTTACAAATGCAGTAACATGCCTAGACTTTACAGAAAAGGCTTTATTGCGTGAATTTGTAATCCAAAGAAAAAGTGTAATAAATCTTCCAATCAATGAACCATCTGTAAGAAACTTAATTGAGAATGGTCTATTAGTTCCTACTGACTATGATATGGATGAAGAAGGTAGATTACCTATTATGATTAACACAATCGCTCGCCCACTTATCACGTACAAAGCAGTTGGCTTAACAAAAAATAAAATGAGTGAAGAACAAATTGACCAAATTGTAAGTGCTCGTCCTAAATACGCTAGAGCATAAGTAGATATATAATTTAAATGTCATAATTTAAACTAAAGATAGTTCCTTAAGGAACTATCTTTTTTTAAACTAACATATCTAAAATATATTATTAAAGAATATGATATTCTCAATAAAAACATATGGATTATCTTATAAAAACGAAAAGAATATTTTACAAAATATCATTCACTTGATAATCAAATAATAAATAATTAAAAAGGAGAATGTCATAAAACATTCTCCCTTAAAAATGTGTTTAGAAATTAAATAATACTAATATTATTCAATAACCTTAGCAACAACACCAGCACCTACTGTACGACCACCTTCACGGATAGCGAAACGTAAGCCTTGTTCCATAGCGATTGGGTGGATTAATGTTACGATCATCTTAACATTATCACCAGGCATTACC
>JAXJQF010000152.1:0-16231 GCA_036311285.1 Ruminobacter sp.
CACTAGACTAATACTAATAAAGCCCCTTATGGGGCTTTATATATACATATAATTACTATCCGCATAGATCAGTAAAAACACGCAAAATTTCGGATGGTAATTAGCTTATTTATTTGAAAAATCAAATACTATATTTTAAAAAAAGATTTTTAGTAAGAAATACTTTAATTAATCATTCATTTCTTCTGTTACTACAGAAGTGCTTTCTGTTGTCTCTGCAACAGTTGTTTCTGTGTTTGTTTCAGAAGAATGATTTGTATGATATCTATCTTTATTTTGACTAGCAAGTTCTGCTCTTTCTTGCATATCAAGAGCAAGTGGCCAATGTTTTAATTCTTGTAGTCTATTAATAAAGTAACAAAATAGATCTGCTGTCATTTCAGTATCATAGAGAGCACTGTGAGCTTGGCTATTGTCAAACTCTAATCCAATAGTTTGACAAGCAACGCTTAATACAGATTGTCCTAAGAATACAGATGATAAAGTTGAGGTATCTAGTACAGAAAAAGGATGGAAAGGACTTCTCTTATAATTGAGTCTTTCTGTTGCAGCCATAATAAAAGAGTGATCAAAGTGAGCGTTGTGTCCGACTAACACAGCTCTCTTGCAACCATTAGCTTTAACAAGTTTAGAAATGTCTTTAAATAGAGGAATAAGAGCTGTTCTTTCTGTTACAGCTCCACGAAGTGGATTTGTAACATCTATACCTAAGAATTTTAAGTTTGCTTCTTCTAAATTAGCTCCTTCAAATGGTTCTATATTGAAGTGAAAACTCTGATCTTTTACTAACAGACCTTCTTCATTAAATTTTAAGGTGACAGCGGCTACTTCTAAAAGAGCATCGGTTTTTGGATTAAAACCAGCTGTTTCTACATCAATAACTACTGGCAGAAAACCACGAAAACGATTTTTCATCAATTCTTCTGGTGTAGGTATGGTTGTAGTGGCATTTTCTTTTAGTGTAATGTTAGTAGTCATGATTATGGTGTTCTATTTAAAGGTTTTATGAATTTAATTGTTTATAGTAGTTAGCTGTATATGCTATGTACTAGATGTTAGTAGACAGAATGCTTGTGCATATATTTGCATGTGTTCACGCTAGTTGCATCTGTTTAGCTTTCTTTGACGACATTTTACAAAGTTTGCTTTTTTAAGGCAAATAATAATTTAACATGGTCACAATCTTAGATGAAATATATTGTTGTAAATTTTAAAATAATGGAAGAATATAGTATTGCTTGGCAAAAATTTTGCTTGTCTTAAGTTGGTGTATTATTTATGGACACAAATTGCCACTTTTTTGTCATTTAGGAGTTTTTATGTCTCTTTTGAATTTTTGTAAGAATGTTACTAAGATAGCTGCATTAGTTTCCTTATGCACTGTTGCTAGTAATGCTAATGCAGTAATTTTTGTGACAAAGGATAAGATTGGTGGATTGTGGGAAAAGGTTTATAATCGTAACAAATGTGTAATCACTCAAAAAGTTAGTGATTGGGGAAAAGTTAAATTTGTTACAGAAGCTTCAAAAGAAAAGATACTAAAGATGTATCTAAAACCAACTTTAGAATTTTCCAAAAACTTAGAGATTTCTGTTAGAGAAGAATCTCCAAGTTGGATTGCTGGAGTAAAGGATGTCGATATAGCAGCTATAAAAGGTTATAGAATGTTTGATGGCTATGCAGACAAAGAAGTTGCATGGTATTCATTAAATTCATTACAAAAGGGAAAGGCCTTAAGCTTTTTATACCATGACTCTATGTACTATAACAATGATGAAGTTAAGGTGTTAGTAAATCCAATTGGTTTTAAGAAGGTGTATTCTGAATATCAAAATTGTATGAATAACCTTTTTGATTTTGGGTTTGATGACATCAAATACATATCTCTTGATTTTGTAAATAAAACCAATGAGTTGTCGTCTTATTCTCTAGAAATGATTAATAAAATTACTGAATTCTTTGAAAATGAAAAGCATTTAATTGAATTTCATATTCAAATTCATACCGACTCAATTGGACAAGAAGGTGAAAATAAAGAGTTAACAGACAAGCAACGTAACGTTCTTAAAAAGGTATTGATGGACAAAGGCTTTGTACCAAGAAATATTAATATTAAATCTGTTGGTGAAGAACATTTGGCTGTACACGATAATTCAGATATAAATAGACGTGTTAACAGACGTGTGTTAATGGAAATTAAATATGTTGATGGAACAGATTTGTAATATATTATCTATAACTAAAGAATAGGAAAGACATTTTCTTATATTCTATCCTAATCTTATAATTGTATGAATAATTCTAATCGCATATAAAGGTTATCGATACAACGTATCGATAACTTAATTTATATAAGAAATATATAATCACTATTAATTCTTGAATAGCTTAAGTTCATTATTATCTTTAAATTTTATAAGACAGTATTAACTTTTTATTCATATTTGTATTAGTTTCGCTTTCGATTTTGTTGCACAATAAAAATGATAATTGTCAATAAATACTCATTGATGTTCTTTTGAACAAAAAATTTGATCTATTTTGAATTTTTTGAAAAATTTAAACCTTGCTGGTTAAAACCCCGTCTAGTAAAGTAAAAAAATTAAATAAAAATTTACACATTGATTTTTTTTGTTATAATGTCTAGTTTGCGTATCTTGTATATTGTTATTTCATTTAGAAGCTTAGTGTCTAAATAAAATAATCAATATCAAGATGATTTTTTAATGAGAGTTTTTTGTCATTCCTTGGAATGATTTAATAACTAGGAGTAACCAAATCAATGAAAATTTCTAATACTGAGAAGAAACGTATCCGTAAGGACTTCGGTCGAATGACTCAGTTCATTGATATTCCATATTTATTATCAACTCAAGTTGACTCATATGCACAGTTTATTACTCCTGATGCAAATGGGGAATGTGGTTTATCAGCTGCTTTAAATAGTGTATTTCCTATTCACAGCCAGAACGGTTTAGCGAGTTTAAGTTATAAAGAATTTGAATTAGGTGAACCTGAATTTGACGTGAGAGAATGTTTAATTCGTGGTGCATCATATCAAGCTCCATTAAGAGTAACATTAATATATACTCAGTATGATAAAGAAGGAAAGAAGCCTGTAAGTTCTACAGAACAAAAAGTTTATATGGGCGAAATTCCATTAATGACAGAAAATGGTACATTTATCATCAATGGTACAGAACGTGTTGTAGTATCTCAATTACATCGTTCTCCAGGTGTATTCTTCGATAGCGATAAGGGTAAGAACTACCCAGGTCGTACTTTATATAGCGCTAGAATTATTCCTGCACGTGGTTCATGGTTAGATTTTGAATTTGACCACAAGGATAGCGTATTCGTACGTATCGACCGTAAGCGTAAGTTACCTGCAACTCAATTATTACGTGCATTTGGTTTCGATAATGAAGCAATGTTAGATAAGTTCTTTGACACTACATTCTTCGAAATCAAGGGTAAGAAGATCTTAATGGAATTAATTCCAGAAAGATTAAATGGTCAAATTTTAGGATTTGACTTAAAGGTTGGTGATGATGTTATTGCTGAAGCTGGTAAGAAGATTACATTACGTCATATCCGTAAGCTTCAAAACTCTGACGTTAAGTCAACAATTGAAGTTGAAAAGGGTGTTAAGGCAGTTGCAATTGAAGTACCTGTTAGCTATTTAATTGATAAGGTATTTGCTCGTAACTACAACGATAAAGATGGTAACAGAATCGTTGAATGTAACAGCCAAATCACTGAAGAAGCTTTAAAGATTTTAGTTGAAAATGGTATTAAGAAGTTTGAATCTATTTATACTTCAAACGTAGATTGTGGTCCATTCATTTCAAATACTATTACTATCGATAGTACAAAGACTACAGAAGAAGCTATCTTCGCTATTTATAGCATGATGCGCCCAGGTGATAGATTAGATAAAGACGTTGCTACAGAATATGTAAACAGATTATTCTTTGATGGTGAACGTTATGATTTATCTGATGTAGGTAGAATGAAGTTTAATGAACACTTCAAGGAAAACTACGCAATTATTGATGGCGTTAAGTCTTTAATCGACACTGAAGAAATTAATAAGGACGACTCAACAGTATACATTAAAGATGGAATGGTTTACTGTGTATTCCCAGATTTCTTAAAGAAAGTTGGTAAAGAAAAGAGAAATGCATCAGCAAGCTTAATTGCTCATGATATTCCTGCTCGTGGTTACTATAAGTTATTTGATTTCGTTCAAAGCTTATTAATTCCGTCAAATCCTGCTGCAGATAATAACAAGGACAAGTATTTACATGAAGTATCTGTAAACGATGGTGATACTAAGCAAGCTATCGTATTCAATTTATCTTCATTAAACTTAAACGAAAATGTTGATGATTTTGCAGGTGAAATCAAATTATCTAAGGAAATTGATACTGAATACTCTTTCGATAACGATTCATTAATTATCGATAAGACTGATATTATCAACGTTATGCGTTACTTAATTAAGATCCGTAACGGTAAGTCAGAAGTTGACGATATCGACCACTTAGGTAACCGTCGTATTAGAAGTGTTGGCGAACAAACTGCTAACCACTTCAGAATTGGTTTATTAAGAATTGAAAAGTCTGTTAAAGAAAGATTTAACAAGGGTGAATTAGATAACTTAGTTCCTGATGACTTAATCAATGCTAAGCCAATCAGTGCTGCAATTAAAGAATTCTTTAGTTCTAGCCAATTATCTCAGTTCATGGACCAAAATAATCCATTATCTGAAATTTCACATAAGCGTCGTATCAGTGCTTTAGGTCCTGGTGGTTTAACACGTGAACGTGCAGGCTTCGAAGTGCGTGACGTTCACCCAACTCACTACGGTCGTTTATGTCCAATTGAAACTCCAGAAGGTCCAAACATCGGTTTGATCAACTCATTATCAGTATTCTCACGTTGTAACGAATATGGTTTCTTAGAAACTCCATATCGTCGTGTAGTTGATGGTAAGGTTACTGATGATTTTGATTATTTATCAGCTGTTGATGAAGGTTCATATGTAATCGCTCAGGCTAATGCTGAAGTTGATGAAAATGGTTACTTTACTGAAGAAATCATTCCATGTCGTTTCTTAGGTGAATCTACATTTAAGAGAGCGTCTGAAATCAAGTACATGGACGTATCTCCACAACAAATTATTTCTGTTTCAGCTTCATTAATTCCGTTCCTAGAACATGATGACGCGAACCGTGCGTTAATGGGTTGTAACATGCAACGTCAAGCAGTTCCTACAGTTATTTCTGAAAAACCATTCGTTGGTACAGGTATGGAAAGAGCGGTAGCTATTGACTCTGGTGTTACTACTATTGCTAAGCACGGTGGTGAAGTTATTTACGTAGACGGTTCAAGAATTGTTGTTAAAGCAAATCTTGAAGAAGTTGAAAAGGGCGAAGCTGGTATCGATATTTATAATTTATCTAAATACACTCGTTCTAACCAAAACACATGCTTAAACAAGAGACCATGTGTATCTTTAGGTGAAATCGTTAAGGTTGGCGACGTAATCGCTGACGGTTCATCTACAGATATGGGTGAATTATCATTAGGTCAAAACTTACGTGTTGCATTCATGCCATGGAATGGTTATAACTTCGAAGACTCTATTTTAGTTTCTGAAAGAGTAGCAAACGAAGATCGTTTAACTACAATCCATATTCTTGAATACTCATGTGTGGCTCGTGATACTAAGTTAGGTGCAGAAGATATTACTGCAGATATCCCTAATGTAGGTGAAGCTGCATTATCAAGACTTGATAAGTCTGGTATCGTATACGTAGGTTCTGAAGTTAAGGGTGGCGATATCCTTGTTGGTAAGGTAACTCCAAAGGGTGAAACTCAATTAACTCCAGAAGAAAAATTATTACGTGCTATCTTCGGTGAAAAGGCGTCAGAAGTTAAGGATACTTCATTACGTGTTCCAGCAGGTACTCATGCAACAGTTGTTGACGTACAAGTATTTACTCGTGATGGTATGGAAAAGGATGCTAGAGCTAAGCAAATTGAGGAAACTCAAATCGCTAAGGCTAAGAAAGACTTAAATGAAGAAAAGAGATTCTTATGCTCAGGTATCTATCGTAATGCGCGTCACTTATTAGCTAAGGCAGGCTTAAAGGATGTTGATTCTATAGCAGATGATGATTTATTTAATCAAGAATTAGCTAATGAAGAAGATAAGAGACACTTAGAAGAATTACAAAACAGTCTTGTTGAATTATCAAGAGAATATGATCAAAAGCTTGAAAAGATTAAAGCTAAGATCATGAAGGGCGACGATCTATCTCCAGGCGTATTAAAGATGGTTAAGGTTTACTTAGCTGTTAAGCGTCATATTCAACCTGGTGATAAGATGGCTGGTCGTCACGGTAACAAGGGTGTAATTTCTAAGATTTGTCCTATCGAAGATATGCCATACGATGAAAATGGTCGTCCAGTAGATATCGTATTAAACCCATTAGGTGTGCCTTCACGTATGAACATCGGTCAGGTACTTGAAGTTCATTTAGGCTTAGCTGCAAAGGGTATCGGCGATAAGATCGATAGAATGATCAAGGAACAACGTGCTTTAGCTGAACAACGTGAATTCTTACAAAAGGTTTACGACATCGGCGGCAACATTCAAGGTGTAGATATTTCTAAGTTAACTGATGAAGAAGTTAAGGTATTAGCTGAAAACTTACGTTCAGGTCTTCCTGTTGCTACACCTGTGTTCGACGGTGCTGATGAAAAGTACATCAAGGAAATGTTACGTTTAGCTGATTTACCAGAATCTGGTCAAATCACGTTATTCGACGGTCGTACTGGTTTACCGTTTGAACGTAAGGTAACAGTAGGTATCATGTATATGCTTAAGTTAAATCACTTAGTAGATGACAAGATGCATGCTCGTTCAACAGGTTCATACTCATTAGTTACACAACAACCTCTAGGCGGTAAGGCTCAATTTGGTGGTCAACGTTTCGGGGAAATGGAAGTATGGGCTCTTGAAGCGTATGGTGCTGCTTATACATTAAGAGAAATGTTAACTGTTAAGTCTGATGACGTAGACGGTCGTACAAAGATGTATAAGAACATTGTTGAAGGTGATTACACAATGCAAGCTGGTATTCCTGAGTCATTCAATGTTGTTATCAAGGAAATTCGTTCATTAGGTATCGATATTGACCTTGAAAACAAGAATAATTTACCAAAGGAATAATAGGCATTAAGTTTATTGACTCCCTTTAGAGGGAGTCAAATGAGGAGTTTTTTGTGTTAGATAACGAAAATGAAAAAATGGAAAATGGTTTAGTAGATTATAACGATGCTGCTTATACTGCTAATCCAACTATTGAACGTAAATTTTCAGACTTTAGCAGATCTGCTGCTAACAATAAGCAAGACGTTGATGCCGATTTCGATGCTATCAGAATTAGTTTAGCTTCTCCAGAAAAGATTCGTTCTTGGTCATATGGTGAAGTTAAGAAGCCTGAAACAATCAACTACCGTACATTTAAGCCTGAAAGAGATGGTTTATTCTGTGGTAAGATCTTTGGTCCTGTAAAAGATTACGAATGTTTATGTGGTAAGTACAAGCGCTTAAAGTATCGTGGTTTCGTATGTGATAAGTGTGGTGTAGAAGTTACACAATCTAAGGTTCGTCGTGAACGTATGGGCCATATTGAGTTAGCAGCTCCGGTTGCTCACATTTGGTTCTTAAAGTCATTACCATCTCGTATAGGTACTATTTTAGATATGAAGCTACGCGATATTGAAAGCGTACTTTATTTCGAAAAGTATGTAGTTACAGATGCAGGTGAAACAGATTTAATTGAAGGCCAAATCTTAACTGATGAAGAATACTACAACTACATCGTTCAAGATAACTTAAACGAATTTAAGGCTAAGATGGGTGCTGAAGCTTTATATGATTTATTAAAGCAAGTTAACCTTGAAGACTTAGAACGCTCTATTCGTGAAGAATTAGCTGCTACTTCATCTGAAAGCAGCCGTAAGACTTTAACAAAGAGATTAAACTTAGTTAAAGACTTCAGAGCTTCTAACAATAAGCCAGAATGGATGATTTTAACTGTATTACCAGTGTTACCTCCAGAATTACGTCCATTAGTTCCTCTAGAAGGTGGTCGTTTTGCAACTTCTGACTTAAACGAATTATATCGTCGTGTAATCAACCGTAATAATCGTTTAAAGAGATTATTAGATATTGCTGCTCCGGATATCATTGTTAGAAACGAAAAGCGTATGCTACAAGAATCTGTTGACGCGTTAATGGATAACGGTCGTCGTGGTAGAGCTATTACTGGTTCTAACAAGCGTCCATTAAAGTCATTAGCAGACATGATTAAGGGTAAGCAAGGTCGTTTCCGTCAAAACTTATTAGGTAAGCGTGTTGATTACTCAGGCCGTTCTGTAATTACAGTAGGTCCATTCTTAAGAATGCATCAATGTGGTCTTCCTAAGAAGATGGCATTAGAATTATATAAGCCATTCATTTATGGTCGTTTAGAAAAGAAGGGTATTGCTACTACAATCAAAGCTGCAAAGCGTATGGTTGAAAGAGAAGATAGTCAAGTTTGGGACGTTTTAGATGAAGTAGTACGTGAACATCCAGTAATGTTAAACCGTGCTCCTACACTTCACAGACTTGGTATTCAAGCATTCGAACCAGTTTTAATTGAAGGTAAGGCTATTCGTTTACATCCGTTAGTATGTACAGGCTTTAACGCTGACTTCGACGGTGACCAAATGGCTGTTCACTTACCATTAACTTTAGAAGCTCAATTAGAAGCTCGTGCGTTAATGTTAGCTACTAACAACTTGTTATCACCTGCATCTGGTGAACCTATCGTTGTACCATCTCAAGACGTTGTGTTAGGTATGTACTACATGACTCGTATGCGTGTTGGTGCGAAGGGTGAAGGTATGGTGTTATCAAGTGCTCAAGAAGCTGAAAGATTATACCGTACAGGCATGGCTGACTTACATGCACGTGTTAAGTGTAGAATTAAGTACTTCACTAAGGATGAAAACGGCGAATTCGTAGAACATAACGAATTAAGAAACACAACAGTTGGTCGTGCTATTCTTTCATTATTAATCTTACCAAAGGGTTTAAGCTATGACTTAATCGACCCAGTTAAGAAGTTAACTGATGAAGAAAAGGCAGCAATCGCTGCTCGTCCAGAAACATGGTTCAAGGCTGTTTCTAACGAACCATTAGGTAAGAAGCAAATCAGTAAGTTGTTAAATCAATGTTATCGTACATTAGGTCTTAAGGACACAGTAATGTTCGCGGATAAGATTATGTACACTGGTTTCAAATTTGCTGCGTTATCTGGTGCTTCTATCTGTACAGACGATATCTTAGTTCCTGAAATTAAGAAGAGCTTAATTGCTGCTGCAGAAAGTGAAGTATTAAAGATTCAAACTCAAGCCGACGAAGGTCAGATTACATCTGGTGAACGTTATAACAAGGTAGTTGACGTTTGGACTCATACAAATGAAAACTTAACTAAGGAAATGATGAATAACCTTAAGACTGAAACTGCGGTTAACGTTTTAGGTGAAGAAGAAGTTCAAGATTCATTTAACAGTATCTACATGATGGCTGACTCAGGTGCCCGTGGTAGTACAAAGCAGATCGCTCAGTTAGCTGCAATGCGTGGTTTGATGGCTAAGCCTAATGGTGCCGTTATTGAAACACCTATCGTTGCGAACTTCCGTGAAGGCTTGAACGTATTACAGTACTTCATTTCAACTCACGGTGCTCGTAAGGGTTTATCAGATACAGCGTTAAAGACAGCGAACTCAGGTTATTTAACTCGTCGTTTAGTTGATACTTCACAAGATTTAGTAATTACTGAAGAAGATTGTGGTACAACAGATGGTTTAGAGATCTCTGCTATCCTTTCAGGTAACAAGGTTGTTGAACCATTAAGAGACAGAGCTTTAGGTCGTGTATTAGCGGAAGATATTTTAGTTCCTGGAACTAGAGATGAAGTATTAATTCCAATTAATACATTATTAGACGAAGATTTAATTGAAAAGATTGAAGCTAACGGTATTGATAGAATCAAGGTACGTTCTGCAATCACTTGTAAGACTAAGTTCGGTATCTGTGCTAAGTGTTACGGTCGTGATTTAGCTCGTGGTCACTTAGTGAACAAGGGTGAAGCAGTGGGTGTTATGGCTGCTCAATCAATTGGTGAACCAGGTACACAGTTAACAATGCGTACATTCCACATTGGTGGTGTTGCGTCAGGTGCTGCTGTAGATAACACAATCTCTGTTAAGCGTGGCGGTAAAGTAATTTTAGATGCTCGTACTGTAGCTAGAGAAAGTGACGGTAAGTTAATTGTTGTTTCACGTTCTGCTTACTTATATATTGACGATCCTAAGGTTGAATCTCATAAACTTCCATACGGCTCAGTATTATTTGTGAAGAATGGTGATAAGGTTACTTCTGGTCAAACAGTGGCAGAATGGGATCCGCACAACCACTTAACAGTGTCTGAATACCACGGTTTTGTTAAGTTCGTTGATATGGAAGCAGGTGTAACAGTTGATAAGAAGGATGACGAAGGTACTGGTAACTCATACATCCAAGTACGTGAAAGTCAAAACCGTACAGCAGCTCCAATCAATCCAGGTAAGCCAGCTCCATTTACTGAAGAAATGCCAGCTGTAGATGATCCTGAATACGATGCTAAGATGAAGGAATACAAGTCTAAGAAGGCTGCATTTGATAATGCTGAAAAGCAATACAAGCACTACTTAACATTGTATTCACGTTACAAGGAAATCATCGAAAAGCATCCAACTATCGTATTAGTAGATGCTAACGGTAAGCCTGTATTAGATGCTAAGGGTAAGCAAGTTTCTTATCAATTACACGGTAAGTCAATTGTTCGTATTGCTGAAGACCAAGAAATTGGTATCGGTGATATCATTGCAACAATTCCACAAAAGGCTTCAGGTAACAAGGATATCACAGGTGGTCTTCCACGCGTTGTTGAATTGTTCGAAGCTCGTATCCAAAAGGAATCTGCAATCTTAGCTGAACAATCAGGTACAATTTCATTCGGTAAGGAAACTCGCGTTAAGAGAAAGATTACAATTACTCCTAAGGCTGGTGCGAAGGATGAAGATGGTAATTTATTAGAACCTATCGAAATCTCTGTACCATTACAAAGAGATATTAACGTAATTGATGGTGATGAAGTTCAACGTGGTGAGCCTATCGCTGACGGTCCAGAATCTCCACATGATATCTTACGTCTACGTGGTATCCCTGCAGTTGCGAACTTTATCGTTTCAGAAGTTCAAAACGTATACCGTTTACAAGGTGTAACAATTAACGATAAGCATATCGAAATGATTGTTCGTCAAATGTTACGTAAGTGTGAAATTGTAGATGTAGGTGATTCTGAAGAGTTTATCGCTGGTGAACAAGCAGAAGTTGTTCGTGTAAGAATTGAAAATGAAAAGCTTGAAGCATTAGGTAAGAAGCCTGTTAAGTTCCGTCATATCTTATTAGGTATTACAAAGGCTGCATTAAATAATGAATCATTCATTTCAGCTGCTTCATTCCAAGAAACAACTCGTGTGTTAACTGAATCTGCTATCGCTGGTAAGGTTGACGAATTACGTGGTCTTAAGGAAAATGTAATCGTTGGTCGTTTAATCCCAGCTGGTACTGGTTACAGTTACCACTTGAAGCGTAGAGCAATGGCTGCTCAAGCAGAACTTGAAAAGAGATTATCTTCTCAAGAACTTGCTGAAAAGAATATCTCTAATGCTTTAAATAATATTGATAATAGCTCATTCATCAATGAATAATCTAAAGATTAGATAAATGATTAGAAAGGAGAACTTAGGTTCTCCTTTTTTATTCTATATATTGAACAGTTCTATGTAATTATAAGATTTATAATTAATGTCTTGGTAGTGAAACTATATTGTCTCTTAAGAATTCAAAGATGTTTTTTTGTCTTTAAATTATTGATCTACTGTACAAAATCTAAATTTATTAGATACATATTTGTATATTATTTGATTGTCTTATGATTTTTTTATATTTATTTGTATTACAGTACTTATGTGATAATTATATTTATGAAGCGTTAGTTATCAAATTGTTTGTTTTTAACGTTTTATGAATATTTAAAAAGTTTTTAAATTGTAAAATATTAGTATGTGGAAATTTTCATTTTTACTTTTGTTGCTTAGTTTTTGTTGTTGTCGAATTATGGCAGAGGATGTTGCTCAAGATCAGTCTTCTGTAATGCCTAATGATGCAGTTGTAAATAATGATTATGAAACTGTTGAAACAGATGAAAAAGTTGAAGCAGAAAATTTTTCAAAACCAGAATCAAATATAAAGTCTGAAGGACCAAAGAAGACGACGTTTTATTTACGTTCTTTAAAAGAATACGACACTCTTGAAGTTAATGGTATTACATACCACTGTTTTCAGTTTTTTAAGGTAAGTACTTTAAAGGTTGAAAATGTATCTGACATGCCTGAAAACGGGATTGGGTTATTAGGTGAATACGTTATTTATAAAACAGATGATGAACGTCCAGATTATACTTTAGCTTTTTTGTTAAAAGACGATTCAAGTAACGGTAAGGTGTTGTTAAATAAGATTTACTTTACTTGTAAGAATGAAAAACCAAAATGTAGCCCTTTAGGTAAAGATTATCATGTTAATGTAATAGACTTTGATACAAAAATGTATGAAGTAATTGTTAAGGATGTTGCTCATTGGGATTATGTATACAAAATTTTAAAGACTAATAGATATGTAGATGATGTGTTAGCGTCATTAGATGACAGAATAAGATTTAATATTATTTATTCTGTAAAAGACTAGTAGGTATAGTTTTGAAATTTGTGGATTTTTGGTTAAGTAGTTATTTTGATAGTTCTTGTTGTTGAGACTTATGATTTTTAAAAATACTTATATTTATAGTGTGTTTATTGGAGCATTATGTACATTAATCCCTTCTTGTGGTGATTATTATGATTCATCAGACAAGGGGTATGATGAAAAGGCTACAAATAATTACATTAACTATATACGTGAAAAGAAATTAAATTACCGTGCTCGTGATAGTGTTGGTACTATTGTGACACGTCAGTTACCTCTTAATGGTGTAATTAAAGATAATATTATTAGAACAAAGTATATAAAGAAGTTCGAAAGAGAACAGGTTTCATCTTTACTTTGTACAGATAAACCAATTGTTGATGAATCTACTTCGGATGTAGATTATAGTTTTAAAGGAAAGGACTTTGCTTTATCTAACTTACTATACATTTGTGATCACTGGAATGAAGATTTAGGTGATGATAAGTCTAGAACAGTTAGAACAGAAAATGAAAAGTTACTCTTTGAACAAGAGGAAAAAGCCTTTAGGAACGAAGATTTTGCTCATGATATTTACTTTATAGATGCTCGCAAAAACATTAATGACCTTGCTAGTGATGATTACTATGCAGTTAATGGATTTAATAACATTTTAGTAAAAATACTAAATAGCCATAAGGATAGTAAATCATATGTAAGTCCTGTTGCGATGGGGTTTAGCCAGGCATTTCCTTATATTTCTAAAAATAGTTTAACTGATAAGTTATTACTTGCTTTATATAACAACAATTTACTTCCTGTTGTTTCTTCTGGATTTTATTATAACGTATATATAAAGTATATTCAGGAATATAACAAAGATACATTAGTACGAGATTATTTTTTACTTGGTCCGTGTCGTGATTATTTAGCAAATTGTATATTCTCAAACAATACAAGTATAACTAGAAACTCTAATGCAGTAGTTGTTGCTGCTTTAGATAAAAATGGCGAGCGTTTCCCTTTGTCTGCAACAGGACCAAACATTTGGATAGCAGCTAAGACAGATGGTCAGAGTGAACAAAGTCATGTTGAAAGGGTGACTATGGCAATTGCAGACCTTGTTGCTCGCAACAATACATTAACTATAGAGCAAATCAAGTATATTTTAGCGATGTCAGTTAATAATAAGATTGGCAATCTTTCATGGCTTGGTGATGAAATTACAAACGGTTGGCAAACAAATTCAGCAGACGTTAGATATTCTAATGAATTAGGTTTTGGTCTTTTGGATTTTCAAAAAAGTATAGATTTAGCAGAACAGTGTGATTTTGAAAAAAATTGTGCTAGACGTATAGTAAAACCAAACTATTCAAAAACTTTAAGTTCTGTACATTGTCGACAAAAAAGCCACATACCTCCATATACATACAGCTGTCGAATTTTAGTTGACGATAATATTCAGGTGGAGAAAGTTGAATTAAGCTTTGAAGGTGCTGAGTTTATTAGGAGTAATAACATTAACTATTGTGAACAAATCGGTACAATAAAAGGGCTTGCTAATAGAATGGAATCAAGTGGTTATGGATATGAAATTGCTGACATCATGAGAGAGTTCGCGGTTACTATTTCATCTTCTAATAGTAAGAACCGTTATGTTGTAAAAGCTAATAAAGAAAACTTCTTTGGGACAAGTGCACCAAATATTGATATCAATGATGATAAAGAAAAGTTAACTATGATAACAGTTAATCCTTTCTACTTAGAAGAGTTATCAAAAAATAGTTATTTTGTAGTTAACTTTTCAAGTAACTGTTTAATGAAATTTCCTAAAGATTCAGTTGTATTAAAGCTAACAGGATATAAAAACTATTATTAAATTTAATAAACTTAGTTAGTTTTTTTTAAAAGCGTCGAAATATAATAGCCAAAGGGAGCAAATATGCTCCCTTTGATTCTTTCAATAAAACAAAATTCAATAAAGTTTTGTTCTAGTTTTTTATTGAATAAACTCTAAGAAGTTAATACTTAAAGCGATTACTATCATTCCTATAACAAAGCCCCAGATAGCGTGATGATGCTTACCATGTTCTTCAGCTGATGGTAATAGTTCATCAATGGCAATGAATACCATGATACCTGCTACAATTGCAAATGAAATTCCGAGAATAAGTTCAGAGTTAAATGATTTTAGGCATAGATAACCTAATAGACCTCCAATTGGTTCTGCAAGTCCTGAGAGCATTGAATAGGTAAAAGCTTTCTTACGTGAATTTGTTGCAAACAAGATTGGTACAGCAACAGCTATTCCTTCAGGTATATTGTGTAACGAAATAGCGACAACAACGCTTAGGGCAACAGATAAGTCTTGTGTCGATGATACAAAGGTTGCAAAACCTTCTGGAAAGTTATGCAATCCTATTGCTAAAGCCATTAGAATTCCTGTTTTCTTTAAAGGATCATATTTTTTTAGGTTATTTTGTTTTTGGTGTTCCTTATTCTTATTAAATAAGTCCATGTTCTTTGGTTCATGAGGGTTTTCGATTTCTGGAATAAAGTAATCGATTAAACCTATTATTATGATTCCGAGTAAGAAAAATATAGTCGTGTAGAAAACAGTATGAGCATTGTCTAATGATAATTTATTGAAGGTTTCAGAGGCTGTTGGATACATTTCTGTTAAAGAAATAAAAACCATAATACCAGCAGAAAATCCTAATGATGTAGCAAAGAAGGTATTACTAATTTTCTTTTTAGTAACTGCAATGATGGTTCCTATACCTGTCGATAAGCCTGCAATAAGAGTTAGTGTAAAGGGAAGAAGTAAATTATCCATGGTTCTAATAAATCTTATAATTTAAAATAAAAGTAAATATTGGTTATCTGGTCCCAAAATAACAAAAAGAAGAATAAGTATTCAAATTAATTCATTGTTATTCGTTAGTCATTATAAAGCATACATTGTAAATAAAAGAAATTTAAATGACAAAAATTATAATTTACATAATAAAATGTCACTTTATGGCATACTTGTAGATTTTTAATAAAATCTTTATCGATAATTTATATTATTATTTATAATGTGTGTTGAAATTTGCAATATAGTTGCAATATACAAATATATTGCATAAAGCAAAATTATGATAAATGCAAAATGTTATATTTTTGCCCAAGTTATCGCATTTAGCAAATAATAAAAACGATTAATTTTAAAATTAAATTTTACATTTTAAGATATTAGTTTGCTGAATTTTTGTAAACTCCTTGATAATCAAAGGTTTGAACTATTTTAATAAACATTGATTATTTTTTATCATTTGTTGGCACAGTGATTGC
>JAXJQF010000153.1:0-37155 GCA_036311285.1 Ruminobacter sp.
CAAAGGTTCTGAACCAGCTATCCTGTCTTGATGAAACCAGCACAAGGATAGCTAGGTACATTAGATAATTTTTCAAAAGGGGCTTAACAAGGGTTTACACGGAATCGCGTTCACTCTCGAGATGATAGCTATTTCTTTACTCTAATTCGATACCTATCATCTCTCGGTTTTCCAACAATTCCGTGAAGAGCCTTTAAATTGTAATGTTATGCTATGTTAATTTTTATAAATTATAAGCTAAATAACTGTCTAATTATAAAGATGGTAACCAAGCTATATTTGCATCAACAAAACTTTCAGCATTTTCTTCTGTTAACACTGTACCATTTTCTAAATCTTCATAAGTAAATAACAATGCTGCAAAAACCATATCACTATCACTTACTTCTGTAGGAGTTTCTGGATTAGCATATTTAATCAGAACTTCAACTGAATTAGCTTTTAATTCTTCCTCGTCAAACATATGAGAAAGTTCTTCCCAATTGTATTCACAAGGATAATTAACTTCTGCATAAATCATATTATTTTCTTGATTATAATTAAATTGCTCAATGTCCTCTTGAGTAATCGCAGATGACTCTAAAGCCATAGGAACCATTTCTTGTACAATTGAACAACTCTTATTGTAAATATAACTAACATAATCGTCAGTCATTACATCATTCTCTATATCTGACATACTTTAACTCCAAAATTTAGGATTTATTATTCTAAAAGAACTAACTCCATTAATTCTAATGGAGTTAGTCAAAATTTAAAAGATAATTAAATTATTTTCTACCAGCTGCAACTATGACAACTTTATCATTACCATGTGTTCTCATAAATGCATAAGGCTTGTTACTTATCTTCTTATGAATACCAGCAGCAATTGCAGGATGATTTAATCTGAAGTTACTTAACTTTGACCAATGTTCAATTAAGTCTTTATTTTCAGGCTTATCTAAGTCAGCCCAGTTCATATCTGAACGAACAGATTGGTCTAACACACCACCATCCTTCATAAGTCTTCTACCTGATTCATCACCATAGTAAACTTGAATTTGACCAGGTAACATTAAGAAACTGTTTGCTGCTCGCTTTTGGAAATCAAAATCTTCATAATCAGCAAAAAATAGCTTAGTATCATGAGATGAAATGTATGATAAGAAATTGAACCCCTTTTCTTGAACTACTTGGCTATACTTGTCAAACGTTTGTTCTGCTGCAGACATACATTGAGCATAAGTAGTTGAATACTTTTGATAGTCGAAGTTAATTAAGCTATCAAAACCCTTATCGTACCATAAATCCCTAGATACACCATGGTCATAATATTCACCAACCATAAAGAACGGTAAATCATCTAATTTCTTAGTAGGATTGTTAGCTTTCCATTCCTTTAATGCCTTATGAGCTTCCTTACTTAATTTTTCCCATGCATCTGGATCTACGTGCTTAACAGTATCTGCACGGAAACCATCTACACCGAAGTTACGAACATAATATGTATGCCATGATACTAAATAATCCACAATTGTAGCATTTGGCAAATCCTTCGCATTAGTATCTTTCTTATTCTTAAAGAATTGAGGTAATTTAACAAAATTCTTTGATTCTGTCTTAAAATCAGGTAAACCACCTACTAATAAGTTTTCTTCTTCAACCCCTGGTTCATCATGACCTGGTAAACCAGCTCTTACCCATGATGGACCCCACCACTTGTTCCAACTTTTAGTCTTGTAGTTGATTGAGCCATTTACACTACCCCATGTACCATATAATCCACGAGGTTTAAAATCAGACCAATCGTCAGGAAGCTTATCTGTATTTAACGCTAATTCTTCTAAACCTAAATCCTGTAAATCCTTTAAAGTAGCATAGCCAGCATGGTTCATAACCACGTCGATCAAAACTCTTATACCACGCTTATGAGCTTCTTCGATGAAACGTTGGAAGTCTTCTTCAGAACCTAAATTCTTATCAATCTTAGTAAAATCTAAAGCCCAGTAACCATGATAACCATAGAACGGGAATGAACCTTGAGCCCCTCCTCCAATAAAACCATGTACTTGCTCTACAATCGGAGTAACCCAAATAGCATTCATACCTAATGACTTAATATAATCAAGTTTTTCAGTAACACCTTTAAAGTCACCACCATGCCAAGTACCAACTTCATCCTTACCGTCAAATTTTCTGCCATAAGAATGGTCGTTAGACTTATCACCATTATTAAATCTGTCTGTTAACATAAAGTATACGTTAGCGTTATCCCATGAGAATGCAGGTTTTTCAACGTTCTTTACTTCTTCTAACATTAGGATACCTTCACTGTTAGCAGCTGGTGTCATTGTAACCTTGCCACTCTTTACAACAGCTTCTTGCCCAGTATATGCATCTCTTACTTTTGTTCCATTACGCCATGCTTTTGAAACGTTAACTGTAACTGCTCCACCGTCCCATTTATCACACTCAATTGTTCTTGGAGGTTCTCTCTTTAGAACTACTTTCTTAGTTCCTTTTAAAACCTTAACTGAAGGTACTTCTTTTGTATAATCAAATGTAAAATTATAAGAACCTGGTAATAATACATTTATTGTATAGTAACCATTAGCACAGTTATCTAAATCTAAATTAGTACCAAAACGTGCACTTTCATCAACCTTTGGACCGAACTTTGTACCACATGTAGAATCTTTATCTACGATCTGAAATGAATGACTACCCTTAGTCAAATCAATTGAAGCTGTATAAATATTATTTTTTTTGCCAAGTTTAAAAACATTATCGTTGTTTATGTTTTTATCCTTTAACTTAATATAAACATCCTTCTCTAATTTTCCAACTACCTGTTTAACTTCCTTTGTCTTTGTAACAGTTGCGCTATCTGAAGAACAACCGTATAAAGCAAAAGCCATAGATAAAGATAATGCAGATAAAAATATTTTGTTCATAATCCTTCCTAGTCCTAATTCGTTAAATTATGTTGCCTGTAGCTACAAGCTTATCGTCTGCTAAATGATGAATAGTTGTTAATTCACTATTTAAAGTGTATTTTTGACCATCAAAGGCTTGCTCATCTGCATATGCCGCTACTATTTCAACCATGACAATGTCATATTTCTTCTGCATTTCAGGTTCATCAATAACTTTACATTCTAGATAGCCTATACAACCATCTACAACTGGAGCATTTACAAGCTTTGACTTTTTGGCTTCTATATTATTTTCTTCGAACTTATCAACATCAAATCCATGTTTACTGCCTACTGCAAGCACTAAATCTTTTTGCTTATTTGATGGTATATTGATAATCAATTCATGAGTTTTTTCGATATTTGTTCTTGTTTTAGAACCACTACCAAGCACTAAAATTGCCTTAGGAGGATCAAAATCTAAGCAACAGTTCCAAGCACAAGTCATCAAATTAGGAACATCATTTTCATCATAAGATGAAACCATCACAACAGAACCTAATCCAAGTAACCTATAAGCATACTTTAAATCTACATCAATCATAATAAGTCCAATAAAAATTATAATTATAAGATTATAGATTTAATTAGTGAAATTGATAATAAATAGTTTGGATAATATAAAAAATTGTGACAAGCATAAAAGAAAAAACGAGGTTTCCCTCGTTATTTCAAATATTTATTTTAGAAATCAGATAACTCTACAGGAGGCCAATTTTCAAGTCTCATACCTAATGATAAACCTTGACTAGCTAATAAGTCCTTAATTTCTGTTAACGACTTCTTACCTAAGTTTGGAGTCTTTAATAATTCAACTTCTGTACGTTGAACTAAATCACCAATGTACTTAATACCTTCTGCCTTTAAGCAGTTAGCTGAACGAACTGTTAATTCTAATTCTTCAACAGGTTTTAATAACTTAGGATCAACCTTAGGTTCTTCTACCACATCCACTTCTTGCTCATTACTTGAATGAATTTCAATGAATGAATCTAATTGTTCATGGAAAATAGTAGCTGAACACTTTAGTGCATCTTCTGGACTAATAGTTCCATCTGTTTCTAAATTAATAACTAATTTTTCTAAATCATTACGTCCTTCATAAGAAGTTTCACATACTTTATATGAAACATTAACAACAGGACTATATGTCGCATCTACAAGTAATCTACCTGTAGTTCTATCTTCAGCTTCAGAATAATGTCTTAAATCTGCTCTGTCGAAACCACGACCTCTATTTACGTGTAATGTAATTTCTAGAGGAATATCTCTACTTGTTACATTACAGATAACTAAATCTTTGTTTAATATTTCTGTACCAAATGGACAGTTAATTTCACCAGCTGTTACAGGACCGGTATAATCTGATTTACACTTGTAACCATACTTAGAATCATTTTTCGAATCGTTAATTCTTAAAGTTAAAACTGCTGAATCAGAAGTTTTATTTTGAATCGCTACAGCTACTTTCTTTAAATTTAACAATAAGATAAGAATATCTTCTTGAAGACCTTCCTTCGTAGAGTATTCATGATCTACACCTTCAATTTCAACAGCATGAATAGCACAACCAGGCATAGACGATAACATTATACGGCGCAATGCATTACCTAATGTTAAACCAAAACTATGTTCAAACGGTTCTAATGTGATAATTGAATGTGTAGGAGAAATAACTTCAATCTTCGCATCTTGAGGTCTTAAAGTATCTTTAATAAAATCCAAGGTAAAATCCTCATCAATGACTGTTAACAGCCTAGAAGTTTAAAAAAAAATTCTTATTATGCACAATCTATAATACCTCCGTCTATAAAAGACGGAGGTGCATAATTTACTTTTAGTTATTCAGCAGAAGTAACTTCTTGAGCTTCTACCTTTTGGTCAACTAAACTGATATAAGCCATTTGAGCCATATCACCACGGCGTAAACCACACTTTAAAATACGTGTGTAACCACCGTTGCGGTTAGCTACTCTCTTACCAATATCAGAAAATAATTTACCTACAACTTCTTTACTACGTGTACGTGCAAAAACTAAACGACGGTTTGCTACTGTATCGTTCTTTGCAATTGTAATTAAACGTTCTGCAACAATACGTAATTCTTTAGCTTTAGGTAAAGTAGTTTTGATTTGTTCTTCCTTTATTAACGCTACTGCTAAAGAACGGAACAAAGCAGCTCTACTACTACTGTTACGACCTAATTGACGGCCACTCATACGATGACGCATGACACATTCCTTCTAATAAAAATTATGACTTAGATCTATTACCTGAACCTGGTAAATCAGCTGGTGGCCAATTTTCCAATCTCATACCTAATGACAATCCACGTTGCGCTAAAATATCTTTAATTTCATTTAAAGACTTGCGACCTAAATTTGGAGCCTTAAGTAATTCAACTTCAGTCTTTTGAACTAAATCACCAATATACTGAATTTGTTCTGCTTTTAAGCAATTAGCAGATCTTACTGTTAACTCTAATTCATCAACTGCCTTCATCAATATTGGATCCGGAGCTGGAGTTTGAGTTGTTTCAATAGGATTGCTAACCTTAACAGCTTCTAAATCAACAAAAGAATATAGTTGATCACGAAGTGATAATGAACCTTGTCTAATTGCTTCTTGTGGATCTAAAACGCCATTAGTCATAATATCAATAACTAACTTATCTAAATCTGTTCTTTGTTCAACACGAGCTGATTCAACATCATACTCAAAATAGTGAACAGGAGAGAAAGAAGCATCTAATTCTAGGAAACCTTCAGAATTAGCAGATGTTGTATTGTTAGACTTACTATATCCACGACCTCTTTTAACTATTAAAGTCATAGACACAGACGCATTAGCTTCGCTTAATGTACAAATAAGCAAATCAGGGTTAACAATTTCAACACCTTCAGGACATATAATATCACTTGCTTTTACAGGGCCTTCGCCTGACTTAACTAATGATAATGTTACTACATCAACATTTTCATCTTTAATATCAACAGCTACAGACTTTAAGTTTAACAATACTTCAAGAATTTCTTCTTTAATATTTGACTTAGTGTCATAAGCTGATGAAACACCGTCAATTTTAACCTGACATACAGCACAACCTGTTAATGTCATTAACAATGTACGACGTAAAGCCTGACCTAATGTATTTCCAAAACCACGTTCTAATGGTTCTAAAGTAACCTTTGCGTGATTTACATTGTGTAAATCCACTTGTACGTGTGAAGGTTTTAAAAAGTCTGTTACTGAGCCCAAAATTATATCCTCTATTTGAGTTAATATTACTTAGAGTAAAGTTCAACGATAAGTTGTTCTTTAATGTCTTGTGGTAATTCTGAACGTTCTGGTTTGTTCTTGAATGTACCGCTCATCTTTTCTAAGTCAACTTCAACCCAATTAATTGGTTCACGGTTCTTAGATAAATCTAATGCAACCTTGATTCTTTCTTGGTTCTTAGCCTTTTCACGAACTGCAACAACATCAGTTGGAGCAATTTGGTAAGAAGGAATATTAACAACCTTACCATTTACAGTGATAGCCTTGTGGCTAACTAACTGTCTAGATTCCGCTCTTGTAGAACCAAAACCCATACGGTAAACAACGTTGTCTAATCTACATTCTAATAATTGAAGTAAATTTTCACCAGTGTTACCTGAAAGACGAGACGCTTTCTTGTAGTAGTTTCTAAATTGACGTTCTAATACGCCATAAATTCTACGTACCTTTTGCTTTTCACGTAACTGTAAACCGTATTCTGATGCACGTGGCTTGTTAGCACCGTGTTGACCAGGTGCTTTGTCAATGCGTTTGCTCTTATCGCTGTAGGTCTTGATACCTGACTTTAAGAATAAGTCTGTACCTTCTCTACGGCTAAGCTTAATTGATGGACCTAAATATCTTGCCATTTTTCAAATTCTCCGTAAATCCTAGCAGCCTATACACGACGCTTCTTAGGTGGGCGACAACCATTATGTGGAATAGGGGTAACATCTGTAATGTTAGTGATCTTATAACCAATAGCATTTAATGCACGAATTGAAGATTCACGACCAGGACCAGGGCCCTTAACCATAACTTCTAAATTCTTTACACCATATTCTTTTGCTGCTTCACCTGCTCTTTCTGCAGCGATCTGAGCTGCATATGGAGTAGACTTACGAGAACCACGGAAACCAGAACCACCTGCTGTAGCCCAAGATAAAGCATTACCTTGACGGTCAGTAATAGTAACAATGGTATTATTAAAAGAAGCATGAACGTGAGCAATACCGTCAGAAACTTGCTTCTTAACACGCTTACGAGCGCGAGCATTAGCTTGTACTTTTGCCATGATATATACCTCTATTACTTCTTAATTGCCTTGCGCGGACCCTTACGAGTACGTGCATTTGTCTTAGTACGTTGACCGTTTACAGGTAAACCTCTACGATGACGTAAACCACGGTAACAACCTAAATCCATAAGACGCTTAATATTCATAGAAATTTCACGACGTAAGTCACCTTCTACTGTGTATTTAGCAACTTGTTCACGAATCTTATCTAAAACAGATTCATCTAAATCTTTAAATTTAACATCCTGAGCGATATTAGATGCTGCACAGATTTCCTTAGCCAATGTAGGACCAATACCATAAATTGACTGTAAAGCAATCACAGCATGCTTATGATCAGGAACGTTAATACCAGCAATACGGGCCACTATAAACTCCTTCAAATAAGTAGTAAAAACACAATCTCCGTAAAGCCCGTTAGGATACACGGAGATCAACTAGTGCGCATAAAAAACTGCAAGAACAGATTTTACCGTCCTTACAGAAATTTTGCAATCAAATTTTTTATTTTTTTTAGCCTTGACGTTGCTTATGCTTTGGATCTACACAGATCACACGAACAACACCATTACGTTTAATGATTTTACAATTACGACAGATTTTCTTTACTGAAGCACCTACTTTCATAGTAAACTCCTGTTAATAGTCTAACGACCATAATTAATTAAATTAGCCTTTTTAAGAGCATCACCATAGTGATACTGAGCCAAATGGCTTTGCAATTGAGCCATGAAATCCATAATCACAACTACAATAATTAACAACGATGTACCACCAAAATAGAATTGTACATTAAACCAAGTCATTAACAACTGTGGAATTAAACATACAATTACCATATAAAGTGAACCAGCTAAAGTTAATCTTTCCATTACCTTCTTGATATGCTGAGATGTTTGCACACCTGGGCGAATGCCAGAAATAAAAGCACCGCTCTTCTTTAAGTTTTCCGCTATTTCCTTTGGATTAAATACCATACTTGTATAGAAGAAACAGAAGAAAATGATCGCTGAAGCATATAAAATTTCATACAATGGTTGACCTGGTTGCAAGAACATAGAAACTTCTGACAATACATTTGCTACAGGATTCTGTCCTTTACCAAACCAAGCTGCAATAGTACTTGGAAACAAAATAATACTTGACGCGAAAATTGCAGGTATAACACCAGCCATATTTAACTTAAATGGTAAGTGAGATGATGGAGGATTATAAATTCTATTACCACTTTGACGTTTAGCATAGTCAATCTTAATTCTTCTTTGGCCTCTTTCAACAAAAACCACGAATAAAGTTACTACAACTACAACAGCGGCAATAATAATTAAACCAATTGTACTCAAATCACCTGTTCTTGATTGTTCGAATGTAGCAATTACAGCTTGAGGCAATCCAGCAACAATACCTGCAAAGATAAGTAATGAAATACCATTACCAATACCTCTTTCAGTAATTTGTTCACCTAACCACATTAAGAACATAGTCCCTGTTGTTAAGCTTATTGTTGCAACTACAATAAATTGCCAGCCTTGGTTAGCTTCATCTACTAAACCAGGAATCATATTTGGGAGACCATATGCAATACCTGATGCTTGTACAAGACCAAGTAATAGGGTCCCCCATCTTGTATACTTAGTTATAGTTCTTCTGCCTGATTCCCCTTCCTTCTTTAATTCCTTTAATGCAGGATGTAACACCGACATTAACTGAATAATAATAGAAGCAGAAATGTAAGGCATAATACCTAAAGCTAAAATGGACGCTCTTTCTAACGCACCACCTGAGAACATGTTAAACATTCCCATGATGTTTCCATCTTGGGAATTAAACATCTCTTGTAATACATTAGCATTAATACCAGGCACAGGTATATATGAACCAAGTCTGAATATAACTAATGCTAGAACAACGAATAGAATACGTTGAACTAATTCATTCATTTTATTCTTATCTTGGCCTGGTTTAGCTACCATTTTACAAATCCTTAATCTTCAACTACAACTTTACCGCCAGCTGCTTCGATAGCTTGTTGTGCACCCTTAGTTACACGTAAACCTCTAACAGTAACAGCCTTTTCTAATTTTGGTTCCTTTGAAAGGATAATCTTAGCATATTGATACTTTTCAGAAATAATATTTGCTTTCTTTAAGGTCAATAGATCAACAATATCACCTTCAACTTTATTTAATTCATTTAATAAAACTTCAGTTGTAACTTCTGCTTTTCTTGAGAAGAAACCAAATTTCGGTAAACGAATCTTTAAAGGCATTTGACCACCTTCAAATCCTGCAGGAATACCACCACTCTTACGAGCACCAGCACCCTTGATACCACGACCTGAAGTCTTACCTATACCAGAACCAATACCACGACCTACTCTAACTTTACGTTTCTTTGAGCCAGCCGCTGGAGAAAGATCATTTAAACGCATAATTATTCTTCCACCTTAACCATGTAAAATACTTTATCAATCATACCACGTACTTCCTTAGTATCAACTAAAGTAACTGTATGACCGATACGACGTAAACCTAAACCACGTAATGTAGCGATATGAGTTGGCTTACGTCCAATTGAACTCTTAACTTGAGTAACTTTTAAAGTTTTTTGTGACATTATCTATTACTCCAAAATTTGTTCAACAGTTAAACCACGCTTAGCAGCTACAGCAGCTGGAGACTTCATTGAATTTAATGCAGCAACAGTTGCTCTAACAACATTACCAGGGTTAGTAGAACCATAAGCCTTAGCTAACACGTTCTTAACACCAGCAACTTCTAATACCGCACGCATAGCACCACCAGCGATGATACCAGTACCTTCTGAAGCAGGCTTCATAAATACTGTTGAACCAGCGTGAGTACCCTTGATTTCGTGATATAAAGTACCGTTGTTTAATTCGATACGATTAGCGTTAATATTGTGCTTAGCTTGTTCCATAGCCTTTGAAATAGCAGCTGGAACTTCGCTAGCCTTACCATAACCGTAACTTACGCGACCATTACCGTCACCTACTACAGTTAATGCTGTGAAAGAGAAAATACGACCACCCTTCACAACCTTTGCTACACGATTAACTGCAACTAATTTTTCTTGCAATTCGTTAGCTTGATTTTCATTTTTAGCCATTCTCATTCACCTTAGAACTTTAAGCCAGCTTCACGAGCAGCATCAGCTAAAGCTGCTACTCTACCGTGATACTGAAAACCTGAACGATCGAAAGATACCGCTGTAACATCTTTAGCAACAGCACGTTCACCGATTGCCTTACCAACAACCTTAGCTGCTTCTACGTTACCAGTATATTTCATTTGCTTAGCTAAATCTTTTTCTAAAGATGAAGCTGCTGCAACTACGTTGCCTTCGTTGTTAATAACCTGAGCGTAAATATGACGCGGAGTACGATAAACAACAAGGCGAGTAGCACCTAATTCGTGCATCTTTGCACGTGCTTTAGCAGCACGACGAAGACGATTTTCATTCTTATTCATTGCTTATTCCTACTTCTTCTTAGCTTCTTTAATACGAACAACTTCATCAGAATAACGAACACCCTTACCCTTATATGGTTCAGGAGCTCTGTATGCTCTAATTTTAGCTGCAACTTGTCCAAGTAAAGCCTTATCAGCACTCTTTAACACGATTTCAAGTTGTGAAGGAGTTTCACATGTAACACCTTCTGGTAACTCGTAATCTATTGGATGAGAGAAACCTAATGATAAGTTTAAAACCTTACCCTTTGCTTGAGCACGGTAACCAACACCAACAAGAGATAACTTTCTTTCGTATCCCTTATCACAACCAACAACGATGTTGTTAACGATTGCACGTGCTGTACCTGCTTGACAATTTGCTTCCTTTGAATCATCTACTGGAGAGAAACAAATAGCATTGTCATTAATACAAACCTTAACTAATGAATTAACATTGTGAGTTAAAGTAGCACTTTTACCTTTTACTGTTACATTGTTACCAGTAATTGTAACTTCAATACCTGCAGGAATAACTACAGGAGCCTTAGCTACACGAGACATATCTAACTCCTTAAGCTACGTAGCAAATAACTTCACCGCCGATACCACTCTTGCGAGCTGCGCGGTCAGTCATAAGCCCTTTTGATGTTGAAATAACAGCAATACCTAAGCCATTTTGAATCTTTGGTAATTCTGAACAGCTCTTGTAAATTCTTAAGCCTGGTCTAGACACACGCTTAATTAATTCAACAACAGGTTTACCTTGATAGTACTTTAATTCAATTTCAAGTACCTTCTTAACGTCACCAGTAACATTAACACTAGCAACATAGCCTTCTTCTTTTAATAAGTTTGCGATAGCAACCTTTTGCTTAGAAGATGGCATAGATACCGCAACCTTACCAGCTGCCTGGCCGTTACGAATGCGAGTTAGTAAATCCGCAATTGGATCTTGCATACTCATAAGTCAATCTCCTAGATTACCAGCTAGCCTTTTTAAGACCAGGAATTTCGCCCTTCATCATGTGTTCACGTACTTTAATACGACACATACCAAACTTACGTAAGTAACCGTGTGGACGGCCAGTTACGCTACAGCGATTACGCTGACGACATGCACTTGAATCACGAGGTAAAGTTGATAACTTAAACATCGCTTCTAATCTTTCTTCGTCAGTAGCAGTAACACTAGAAATTATTGCCTTAAGATTTTGACGCTTCTCAAAATACTTTTTTGCAAGGATTTCGCGCTTTAATTCGCGCATTTTCATAGAAGTCTTAGCCATGATTTAGTTCCTTACTTACGGAATGGGAAATTAAAGGCAGATAATAAAGCACGCGCTTCGTCATCAGTCTTCGCTGTAGTTGTAATAGTTACATCTAAACCACGAATAACATCAACTTTATCAAAATCAATTTCAGGGAAAATGATTTGTTCGCGTACACCCATTGAATAATTACCACGTCCGTCGAAAGATTTAGGACTTACACCACGGAAGTCACGAATACGTGGCATCGCGATGCTAATTAAACGTTCTAAAAATTCCCACATACGTTCGCCGCGTAAGGTTACCTTACATCCGATCGGATAGCCTTCACGAATCTTAAAGCCCGCTACGGATTTACGAACTTTAGTGATTAATGGCTTTTGACCAGTGATAGCAGTCATATCTTTAACTGCGTTTTCTAACACTTTCTTATCAGCCACGGCTTCACCGACACCCATATTTAGGGTAATCTTTTCAATCCTAGGGACTTGCATGACAGTCTTGTAACCAAACTGTTCAACCAAGCTCTTGATTACTTCTTGTCTATAAACATCATGCAGTTTCGCCATTGTAAACTCCAATTATTTAACAAGTTCATTATTAGATTTGAAGAATCTTACTTTTTTACCATCTTCAATTCTAAATCCAACACGATCAGCCTTCTTTGTAGAAGGATTAAAGATCGCAACATTTGAAACATCAATAGGTGCTTCCTTTTCAACGATTTGACCAGGGATACCTAATGAAGGATTTGGTTTTTGATGCTTCTTAACTAAGTTAACGCCTTCAACGATAACTTTATGTTCTGCTGTTAATACACGTAAAACCTTACCTACTTTAGCAGGTTTGTCGTTATGTCTTGCGTCTTTACCAGCAATAACAATTACTTCGTCACCTTGACGGATTTTAGCTGCCATATTTTGACTCCTTATAGTACTTCTGGAGCTAATGAAACAATTTTCATGAAACGTTCAGAACGTAATTCACGAGTAACTGGTCCAAAAATACGAGTACCAATTGGCTGATACTGTCCATTTAAAAGTACAGCTGCATTTCGGTCAAAACGGATAACAGAACCATCCTGACGGCGAACGCCTTTCTTAGTACGCACAACAACCGCGTTAACAACATCACCCTTCTTTACCTTTCCGCGAGGAATTGCTTCCTTAACAGAAACCTTGATGATATCGCCAACATTCGCATAACGGCGATGTGAGCCACCAAGAACCTTAATACACATTACGCTACGAGCTCCTGAGTTATCAGCAACATCTAGCATACTCTGCATCTGGATCATGATAATACTCCGTAATATCAAAAAATTAAACTTACAAAAATGCCTTTAAAATTTTAAAGGTATGCAATGATACCATAAAATTTGTGACATGTTTATACTTTTTTTAAAAAAAATAAAAAAAGAGAGTTAAAAACTCTCTTTTTTCTAATTAAGCCTGTTTAATGCTTATACATTTTCAACAACACGAACTAAAGTCCATGAAATTGTCTTTGAAATAGGACGACATTCCTTAATTTCAACAATATCGCCTTCTTTAGCAGCATTGTTAACATCTTGAACGTGTAACTTTGTAGTACGCTTGATGATCTTGCCATAGATTGGGTGCTTAACCTTACGGTCAATAGCTACAACAATAGCTTTGTCCATCTTGTCACTTACAACTTTACCTTGTTTTGTACGAGTAATAGCGCTCATTATTTACCTTCCTTATTAGAAGCCTTTAAAACTTCTGCTAATACAGTATTAACACGAGCGATATCACGGCGAACTTTCTTGATAGCAGCAACGTCTTTTAATTGACCCATCTTTGCTTGAAGCTTTAAGCTAAATTGTTGCTTTAACAATTTAGTTAATTCTTCTTGAAGTTCAACAACGCTTTTGTTTCTTAGTTCACTTGCAAACATTATAATACCGCCTTAGTAACAAAAGTGGTTTGTACAGATAACTTAGCAGCAGCAAGTGTAAACGCTTGTCTAGCTAAATCTTCTGGTACACCATCAAGTTCAAAAAGAACCTTACCAGGTTGAATTGGACAAACCCAATATTCAACACTACCCTTACCTTTACCCATACGAACACCAAGTGCCTTTTCAGTCATTGGCTTATCCGGGAATACACGGATAAACACTTTACCTTGACGCTTAATTGCACGAGTAAACGCTCTACGTGCAGCTTCGATTTCACGTGCTGTGATAGCACCTCTAGTGATAGCCTTTAAACCAAAGCTACCAAACGAAACTTCACCACCTGCATAAGCAAGACCGCGATTACGTCCCTTATGAATCTTGCGGAATTTTGTACGTTTTGGTTGTAACATGTACTAACTCCTTACTTATTAGCTTGATTTCTGTTAGAGAAATTACGCTTACGTGAATTCTTGTCGTTCTTTCTTTCTGGTTTTGCTGGAGTATTGTCTAATGGTAAACCATCTAAAACTTCACCCTTGAAAATCCATACCTTAACGCCAATTACACCGTAAGTTGTAATTGCTTCTGAAACAGCATAATCGATATCAGCACGTAAAGTGTGTAATGGCACACGACCTTCACGTAACCATTCAGAACGAGCGATTTCTGCACCGCCTAAACGACCACTTGCTTCTACCTTAATACCTTTTGCACCAGCTTTCATAGCATTTTGAATTGCTTTCTTCATTGCTCTTCTGAACATAACACGATGTTCTAATTGAACACAAATATTGTCAGCAACTAACTTAGCATCAATGTCTGGGTTAGCAATTTCTGCAACCTTAACAATAGCTGGAACATTAGCGATTTGTGAAATCTTAGCTCTTAAAGCGTCTAACTTAGAACCCTTTTCGCCATAAACTTCACGTGGCTTGCTAGAGTAAATTGTAACTGCGATGCTCTTTACAGGGCGGTCAATTACAATACGAGAAACGAACGCATTCTTTAGTTCTTTCTTGATAAATTCTCTAACTTTAAAATCACAACTTAGATTCTTTCTATAGTCATCATTATCAGCAAACCAAGTAGTGTTAAACTGCTTAGTAATACCTAAACGAATACCATTTGGATTAACTTTTTGACCCATTGCTTACTCCTAACGCTTTTCAGCCACAGCTACTGTGATATGAGATGTACGCTTAGTAATACGGTCTGCACGGCCTTTAGCTCTTGCGCGAATACGCTTTAGAGATGGACCTTCATCAACCATAATTTGCGATACATATAACGCATCTACATCTGCACCTGCATTATTTTCTGCATTTGCAATCGCTGACTTTAAAACTTTTAAAACTAAAGCTGCAGCCTTCTTTGGGCTGAACTGAAGCGTATAAACAGCCTGAGCAACAGGCATACCGCGTACTTGATCGGCAACTAAACGTGCTTTCTGCGCAGAAGTACGGGCATAACGATGAATAGCTTTTGCTTCCATAATATTAACTCCTACTCCTACTTGCCTGCTTTATCAGCAGCATGACCGCGGAAAGTACGTGTTGGAGCGAATTCGCCCAACTTGTGTCCAACCATTTCGTCAGATACGAATACTGGAACGTGCTGACGACCATTATGAACTGCGATAGTTATTCCTATCATTGAAGGAATGATTATTGAACGACGAGACCATGTCTTAATTGGTTTCTTATCGTTTGTTTCTACCGCTTTTTCTACCTTCTGCAGCAAGTGTTGGTCAATAAAAGGACCTTTCTTGAGAGAACGTGGCATGGTATATACCTCTTACTTAAAATTACTTATCACGACGACGTACGATATACTTATCAGTACGCTTATTCTTACGAGTCTTGTAACCCTTACATGGAGTACCCCAAGGAGATCTTGGTTGAATACCCTTGTTACGACCTTCACCACCACCATGTGGGTGATCAATAGGGTTCATTGACATACCTCTAACTGTTGGTCTAACACCTAACCAACGCTTAGCACCTGCCTTACCTAATTGACGTAACATATGTTCAGAATTACCAACTTCACCGATTGTAGCTCTGCCATCAGCTAAAACGCGACGCATTTCACCTGAACGCATACGTAAAGTAACATAGTCACCTTCTCTTGCTAAAATTTGGCAGAATGAACCAGCTGAACGTGCAAATTGAGCACCCTTACCTGGATGTAATTCAATTGCGTGTACGTTTGTACCAACTGGAATATTGCGTAATGGTAAAGTGTTACCTACTTTGATAGATGCATGAATACCTGATTCAACAACATCACCAGCAACTAAACCCTTAGGAGCTAAAATATAGCTACGTACACCATCAGCATAACAAATTAATGCGATGTGTGAACTACGATTTGGATCGTATTCAATACGTTCAACTTTAGCTGGGATACCATCTTTTACACGCTTAAAATCGATGATACGATAGTTTTGCTTATGACCACCACCGATATGTCTAGTAGTAATACGACCGTAGTTGTTACGACCACCAGACTTTTTCTTTGCTTCAACTAATGGAGCATATGGTGAACCCTTATATAGGTCTGGAGTAACGATTTTTACTACGTGACGACGACCTGCAGATGTTGGTTTACACTTAACGATTGCCATCTTCCTTACTCCTATTCAGCATTACCTTCACCAAATGAAATAGCTTCACCTGGTTGTAAAGTAATATATGCCTTTTTCCAATCTTGACGACGACCAATACGCTGACCAGTACGCTTTACTTTGCCTTGCATATTCAAAGTATTTACAGATTTAACTTTAACGTTAAATGCTTCTTCTACTGCAGCCTTGATTTCTAACTTATTAGCGTCACGAACAACTGAGAAAGTATAAGTATTTGTTTCAGCTAAAACATTGTTAGACTTTTCAGTAACAATCGGACTCTTAATAATACTATATAGACGTGATTTCATTATGCTAATAACTCCTCAATCTTCTTAACAGCAGCTGAGGTTACAAGCACCTTATCGTGAGCAATTAAGTTAACTGGGTTGAAACCAGAACTTCTTACGTCACATACATCTACCTTGTATAAGTTTCTTGCAGAAAGACTTAATTTTTCTTCGTAATCCGGAGTAACAATTAAAACGTCTTTTAACTGCATTTCAGCTAACTTGTTAGCTAATGCTTTAGTCTTGATTTCTTCAACAGAGAAGTTTTCAACCACAACTAAACGATCTTGACGAACTAATTCACTTAAGATGCTACGTAAAGCTGCACGATACATCTTACGATTTACTTTTTGAGTCCAATCTTGAGGCTTAGCTGCAAATGTACAAGCACCGCCCTTCCATAATGGAGAACGAATTGAACCTGCACGAGCACGACCTGTACCCTTTTGACGGAAAGGCTTCTTACCGCCACCAGAAACTTCAGAACGAGTCTTTTGAGCTTTTGAGCCTTGACGAGCTGCACTCATATAAGCCACAACAACCTGATGAACAAGCGCTTCGTTATATTCGCGACCGAAGGTTGTTTCAGAAACCTGAAGCTGGCTGTTATCTACCATCTTTAATTCCATTATTATTCCCTCGCTTACGCTTTAACACTTGGCTTAACAACTACATTACCGTTAACAGCACCTGGAACAGCACCCTTAACTAATAATACGTTGCGTTCAACATCAACACGAACAACGTCTAAGCATTGAACTGTAACTTTTACATTACCTAAGTGACCACACATGCGCTTACCCTTAAACACGCGACCTGGAGTTTGGTTTTGACCAGTAGAACCAGGAACACGGTGTGAACGAGAGTTACCGTGAGTCATATCTTGTGTACGGAAGTTCCAACGCTTAACAGTACCAGCAAAGCCTTTACCCTTTGATGTACCTGTTACGTCTACCTTTTGAATTTCGTTAAATAAGTCAACTTTAACTTCTGAACCAACTTGATAGTTAGCTAATTCAGCATCAGTTAAACGAAATTCCCATAAACCACGACCAGCTTCAACTTGTGCCTTAGCAAAGTGACCCTTTTCAGGCATTGTTAAACGACTAGCCTTCTTTGTGCCTGTTGTTACTTGAATAGCATTGTAGCCATCAGTTTCTACAGATTTAACCTGAGTAACACGATTAGCTTCAACTTCAATAACAGTCACAGGAATTGACTTACCATCTTGTGTAAAGATGCGTGTCATTCCTAATTTGCGACCAATTACGCCAATTGACATTCTATTTTACCTCATTAACCCAAGCTAATTTGAACTTCAACACCAGCAGCAAGATCTAGACATCTTAACGCGTCAACAGTCTTGTCTGTGTGTTCAACGATATCAATAAGACGCTTATGGGTACGGATTTCGTACTGATCACGTGCATCTTTATTAACGTGTGGAGAAATCAGTACGGTAAAGCGTTCTTTGCGAGTAGGAAGTGGAATTGGACCACGAACCTGTGCACCAGTACGCTTAGCAGTTTCTACAATTCCCGCAGTAGCTTGATCAATTAATCTATGATCGAAAGCCTTTAAACGGATACGAATTCTTTGGTTCTGCATTTGTCAGAGCTCCAAATAAGTAAAGAACAAAAAGATAACACCGCCACTCTGTACTATTACAGAAGGAGTATTATCCAAACAAATCCCTACATATCGCAGGGGGTTAACTGTATGTCTACACATACAGTACTCGTGAGAGTATGTCTATTATATATATTTTCTAGTAATTTGCAATAAAAATTTTGAACTTTGTTGTATTTTTAATCAAATTATCTTGAAGCTAAGTGATTTTCCATATATTTAACAGCTTCGTATATTCTGTCTAAAGAAACACCACCCTTTGCACATCTCTTTTCTAAAATTGATTTAATTTCTAGAATCGGATATACATCATCAGAGATTCTGTCATTAAACTTTTTAAATTCTTCTACTGTTAATTCTTCTAACGCTTTCTTTTCTTTAATTGCATATACAACAGCTTCACCTACGATATGATGAGCATCTCTAAACGGAATTCCCTTTGATACTAAATAGTCAGCTAATTCTGTAGCATTCGCATAACCACCCTTAGCAGCTTTTAAAGTAACATCCTTTCTAACTTCAATTCCTTCAAGAACCAAAGACATCATATTCAAAGAATTTTCCCATGTATCCATTGCGTCAAACAAGCCTTCCTTATCTTCTTGCATATCCTTATTGTACGCTAATGGTATTGCCTTTAAAGTTGTTAACATACCCATTAAATGACCGAATACACGACCTGACTTTCCTCTAATAAGTTCGCAAGCATCAGGATTTTTCTTTTGAGGCATCAAAGATGAACCTGAAGTTACTAGATCTGACATTTCAATAAAGCCAGATTCACCACTGTTATAAATAATTAAATCTTCAGACATTCTTGATAAATGAACCATAGAAATAGAAGCGCAATTTAACATTTCTACGATATGATCCCTATCAGACACTGAATCTAAACTATTTCTTGTTGCACACTTAAAACCTAAATCTCTTGCTAACTGTTCTCTATCAACAGGATATGCTGTACCAGCTAATGCTCCACTACCTAATGGAGATACATCCATTAAATTCTTAGCATTACTTAATCTAATATAATCTCTTTCAAACATTTCAAGGTACGCTAAAGCCCAATGACCAAAAGTTACAGGTTGAGCTCTTTGTAGATGAGTGTAACCAGGTATAACAGTTTCAACATGTTTTTTAGCTACTTCTAAAAGAGTTTTTTCTAAATTTGAAATAGCAGACATAATTAAATCACATTCTTTCTTGCACCATAATTTTATATCTGTTGCAACTTGGTCATTACGACTTCTTCCAGTATGTAATTTCTTACCTAAATCGCCTACCTTCTCAATTAATTGACTTTCAATAAAAGAATGAATGTCTTCATGTGCGGTTAAAGCAATAGAGCTACAATCATCCTTGTAAGTTTCTAATAATTCGTTAAGTGCTTTTAATAAAGAATCTAGTTCTTCATTTGTAATAATACCAACACTATTTATCGCCTTTGCCCAACCGATCGACCCTTCAATATCTTCAATCACTAATCTATAGTCAAAAGGTAATGAATCATTAAATTTCTTAAATTTCTCATCAGCTTGTTGAGAAAATCTTCCGCCCCATAAAGCCATATCTTTTTCCTTTAAAAAAATAAAATCTTGTATATTTTAACAAAATTTAAGTACAAAAACAAAAAGAGCACCTATGTTAGGTGCTCTTTATAATAAATTAAAACTATTTGCTGTTATTTAATTTGTTAATTGCTCTAATCTTTGCAGGTAAAGAGTATAACTTGATAAAGCCTTCAGCATCAGCTTGGTTATAAACTTCATCTTCACCAAATGTACAGAAATCAACATTAAATAAGCTATTTGGTGAACGCTTTTGAACCGCAGTTACGCTTCCCTTGTATAGCTTTAATACAACTTCACCGTTGATTGCTTCAGCGATGTTATTAGCAGAAGCTAAAATAGCGTCACATAATGGAGTAAACCAACGACCATCATATACTAAATGTGAAAACTCATTACCAAGTTTTTCTCTCCATTGACGTAATGACTTATCTAAAACTAATTCTTCAATAGCACGAAGAGCTGCCATCATTACAGTACCACCAGGAGTTTCGTAACAACCTCTTGATTTCATGCCAACTAATCTGTTTTCTACAATATCAACGCGACCAACACCATGCTTAGCAGCGATTTCATTTAACGTAGCTAAACAGTTATATGGAGACATTTCCTTTCCATTAACAGATACAATTTCACCGTTTTTAATTTCAACTGCAACTTCTTCTGCTTCATTAGGAGCATCTTCAGGCTTAGTAGTCCATGTCCAAACTGCATCAGTAGCCTTATTCCATGTATCTTCTAATTCTCCACCTTCAGTAGAAATGTGCCATGCGTTAGCATCTCTACTATAAATCTTCTTTAAAGTAGCTTTACAAGGGATATTTCTATCACTTAAGTACTTTAATAATTCTTCTCTAGAACGCATTGTCCAGATACGCCATGGAGCAATAATTTGTAATTGTGGAGCTAAAGCGAATACAGCACTTTCGAAACGAACTTGGTCATTTCCCTTTCCTGTACAACCATGACAAATAGCATCAGCACCTTCTGCTAAAGCACATTCAACAAGAGCCTTTGCAATAACAGGTCTTGCCATTGATGTACCTAATAAATATGTACCTTCATAGATAGCACCTGTCTTTAAAGTTGGATATACGTAATCTTTTACGAATTCTTCCTTTAAATCTTTAACAATACACTTTGAAGCACCTGAAACCTTAGCCTTTTCTTCAACACCTTCTAAATCAGATGCTTCTTGACCTACGTCAGCAACGAAACATACTACTTCACAATCGTTATAGTTTTCCTTTAACCAAGGCACAATCGCCGAAGTATCTAAGCCACCTGAATAAGCTAATACCACCTTTTTAATAGCCATTTAATTAAGCTCCTTGTTTTAATAATGTACTTAACACTGCCATTTGAGCATGCATTCTATTTTCAGCTTCATCATATACTAATGAACATGACCCGTCCATTACTTCTGATGTAATTTCATATTCTCTATGAGCTGGCTGACAATGAAGCACGTGCTTAATACCAGTATTGTTTAATAATTCTTGATTGATTTGATAAGGCATATATCTTGACTTAACTTGATCAAGTGGAGTGTTGTCCCCCATAGACACCCATGTATCTGTGTAAGCAATATCAAACCCTTTAATAGCTTCAACATCATCTGTCACTAAAAGTTTAGAACCAGTCTTCTTTGCTATTTCTGAAGCTTGTTCAAATATTTGAACATCTGGACCATATCCCTTAGGACATACACATGTCATATCTGTACCCATTTGTGCAGATAAAATTAATAAAGAATTGGTAACGTTATTACCATCTCCTAAATAAGCTAATTTAACTTTTGTTAAATCATCATAATTTTCTCTAATTGTTTGAAAATCAGCGAAAGCTTGACATGGATGGTATAAATCACATAGAGCATTAACAATTGGCACTGAAGAATATTGCGCAAATTCTTGTAATGTTTTATGAGAAAAAACTCTCGCAACAATCCCATTACACCATCTTGATAAATTTCTAGCATAATCTTTAATTGATTCTCTTGAACCAATAGCACCATTTTGTTGATCCATGTAAACAGAATGACCACCTAAACGATACATACCCAATTCAAAAGTTACTCTTGTTCTTAAAGAAGGCTTTTCAAATAATGTAACAATTGACTTGCCTGCTAAATCATTAGAATATTTTGAAGGATTTTCCTTCATATCTTTTGCTAACTCTAAAATTCCCATTGCTTCATCAGATGAAAATTCTAGTGAAGTTAATAAATTTCGCATTTTAATTCCTTTTATGGTAAAACTTTTGTACCTATAGCTTCGCCTTCAAGTAGTGATTTCAATTTATCAGGATACTTCCAGCTTGCTACACTTAAAGGTTTATTTAAAATCTTGGCAGCATTTAGAGCAGCTTTTACTTTAACAGTCATTCCACCAGATATTACTTCTTTTTCGATTAAAGAATTTGCTTCTTCCTCATTTATAGACGAAATTAACTTACCTTCTTTGTCTAAAATACCATCAACATCTGATAGTAACGCTAAATCTGCATTTAAGGAAATCGCCAATGCTACCGCCGCTTGATCAGCGTTTACATTCATTAATCTACCTTCCTCGTCAATACCAATAGAACTTATTACAGGCATGTAACCATTTGATAATAATAAAGACAATAATTCACTATCTCCAACAGTTACATCACCTACGGCTCCTAAATTCTCATCAAGCTGAGAAATTTTAGTCATATCACCGTCAGATAGACATAAACCAACAGTCTTCAAACCAAAAGTCTTAGCTTTCGCCAACATTAACTTATTAGCTGTGCCTGCTAAAGCTCCTGTGATATAAGGAATTTGGTCAAAAGGAGTAATTCTTAAACCATTTAATTTTTCAGACTTTAAGCCTAAACCTTTTAATAAATCATCAACTAAACAACCACCACCGTGTACTAATACAATAGGTCTTTTGTTGTCAGATAAGTAATCTGTCAAACCTTTATACAGAGCAGTTAAAGCTTCATCATTTTCAATTAATGCACCACCCAGTTTAATGATTAAAATATTATCTTGCATATAGAACCTATGATTATAGTAAAGAAGTTGTTACATCGAAACCGAATCTAATATTGATACATTGCATTGCGTGAGCAGCTGCTCCTTTTTGCAAATTATCAATTGCAGAACAAATTACTAACATATTGCCTTCTCTTTGATAATGAATATCACAGAAAGGAGTAAATTCTACATCTTTGATTGACGGCCATTTGTTCACTAAGCGAACAATTTTAACGTTATCATAACTGTTATGATATGTTTCGTCAATCATTTCATCTGTTACGCCATCTTCTAATTCAACATAAATTGTTGCTAAAATTCCACGCTTAAAATTACCTAAGTGAGGTTGGAATAACACCGGTACACCTAAATGATGACTAATTTCTGGACGATGTCTGTGTGTAAATACTCCATAAGCATTTAAGCTTACTTCACAAAAGCTATTTGTTAAACTTGCTTTTCTGCCTGCACCAGTTACACCTGACACTGCATTGATAATAGGCATTGTACCTTTCTTTATATAATTCTTAATAGCTAATGGCTTTAATGCTGATAAAGACGCAGTTGGATAACAACCCGCAACAGCAATTAAATTTGTCTTCTTAATTTCTTCATAATTCCATTCTGCTAAACCATATACTGCTTGCTCTAAGTATTTTAAGTTTTCGTGTTCGAAGTCATAGAACTTAGGATAGAAATCAGCATCGTTTACACGGTAAGCTCCTGACAAATCAAATACAACACAACCAGCATCTACCAATTTTGGAGCTAAACGCATACTAACCACATGAGCAGTAGCCAAGCACACTATATCATTTTTCTTAACATCTTCTAATGCAGCATCTGTTAAAGGTAAAATCTCTTGGTCTACGTATCCTCTTAATCTTGGATATAAATCACTTTGCTTCTTATTTGCGTCTGCACTATTTTCAGATACATATAGACCATTTAAATTCAAATTAGGATGCTTAGCTACAAATAAAGACAAGTCTGCCCCTGCGTAACCACTTGCACCTATAATTGCCACATTTAACATACAATTAACTCTCTATAATCCAAAATAAAATACCATTCTCATATTATACATATCTTTTTAGAAAAAATGAATAAATATTTATTATTTATGAATTTTTATTCAAACTGTTTATATTTTCACTATAATGTGTATAATCAAATAAAAAAGTGGAGATTGGTATGCTATCTAAGTTTTACGCAAATTACAGAGATCTTATTTCTTTTAATACAATAAGTTCAGAAATAGAAACTAATGACAACAGTAATGAAGAGTGTATTGATTATTTAACTTCTGAGTTAGAGTCAATGAATTTCAAATGCTGCAAGATAAAAGTAAACAGTGCTAAAAATAAATACAACTTAATTGCTAAATATGGAGACGGTATTGGAGGTATTGCCTTTAGTGGTCACACTGATACTGTTCCAGCAAATAATGATCTTTGGACTTTTCCACCTCATATTCTTACAGAACATAATGACAAACTATATGGTTTAGGTACTATTGATATGAAAGGATACTTTGCTTTTGTTTTAGAGACTCTAAGACAAACCGACCTTTCAAAAGCGACAAAACCGATTTATGTATTTGCGACAGCTGATGAAGAAACAACGATGAACGGCGCAATCGAACTTTCTAATACTTGCATAGAAAAACCTGATCTTATTGTAATTGGTGAGCCAACTTCACTAACCCCCGTTATAATGCATAAAGGACACCTTGTACAACAAATAAATATAAAGGGAGTAGGTGGTCATAGTTCAAATCCTGAAAAAGGCCTTAATGCAATTTTAATTGCTAATGAAATAATCCAAAAGCTAAATGAACTCAAAGATTATTTAAAGACAAACTTTGTAGAAAATTTATTTCCTGTAAACTACCCTACTTTAAACATTGGGATCATAGAAGGCGGGAAAGCTCCAAATGTCATCTGTGATAGCTGTGTAATTCAGTTTGATATTAGAGCCATACCTACGCTAACGAACCAACAACTTATAGACATGACAAAGGATTTTCTAACACCTTTATTTAAAAAATATGGAGATAACATTACTATTACCTATCCATATAATGGAGTTGAACCATTCTCATGTAAAGAGCATACTGAAATTGTTGATACTGTTACGAACATTACAAACACCGAAGCAATTGCTGTTAACTATTGCACCGAAGCAACGTATCTTCAAAATATTGCTCCAACTGTGATTTTAGGACCAGGAAGCATTGATATGGCACATCAGCCAAACGAATATCTAGATAAAAAAGAAATTGAACCTGGTATAGAGATATATAAGAAACTTATATGTAAGTTTAGCTTCTAGCTAATCGTACTCATGTTTATATAAAAATACGTACACATAAGATTACTGAAACATTTAAAAAAGGGATTCTTAATTAAAAAAATCATTTTAAGAATCCTTCTTCTTATGATTTATAAAAAGGCACTAAACTGCTTAATTTAACTTCTATAAACTCCCATTGTAATCTATTTCAAATTCAGTACCATCGGATAAAACTCTGCTAGCCAATTCCTTCAACATGTTTGTAACATATTCATTTGTTTGCGGAGTTACACTTATTTTCCCTTTTATCGAAAATGTATTATCACTTAAATTAATAACAATAACTAAGTCATCTGTTACACATTCATTTCCTTGAATTGTTATATTAAGAGATACTGCTTTTGAAAAACCTTTAGTATCTACAGCTATATCCACATCTCCAAATTCAAGAACAGACGTAGAATCAAATGGATTTTCTAAACTAATGTTATTTATTAATACTAACCCCTTAGCATCAACAATATTTTTATTAAAATGATACTTAACCTTATCAAACTTATAATCAATTTCGCCTGATAAATTCATATCATCATTAATATACTTAAGAGTTTTTAAAATATTCTTTAATCTGCTGTGGCCAACTATTTTAAATACTTCTATTTCCTCATTAAACTCTGTAAGCTTTACTATCATTTTAGCTTTGGTAAAATTATCATCATCTATTTTTAAACTAATGCCATTTAAAAATAACATTCCTTCCATACTCCATGAAATGTTATTTATTCTAATTCCATTAATTTCTGCCGCAGATAAAAATCCATCCCATAAGCTATTGTTTGACTTATAAAGAACAATATAATCAGAAAGTTTAAGATTTGAAATTACCTTATCTGAAGGAGCCTTATATATAACACATATTATTAATGAGATTATAAAAAAGACAATACAAAATAATATCTTCTTAGTCATTGCGCCTCCTATAACCTTCCTAATGTAAGATTGTTAATACGTACTAGGTTAGAGCCTGTTTTATTCACTTTTATTTTTAAAACAGTAATTCCATAATGAGTTTCTAATAAACTAATAAAATAATTTAAATTGTTATACTTTACAGGCTCGATTGATAAGATTTCATACTCATCTTCATTCTTTTGTTTTACTTGAATATTGGCAACCCCGGTGTTTTTAGAAACATTTTCGATAACCTTTTTCAAATTTCCCTCTGTTGGTATCTTGTATTCCATCCATTTCGCAACAGATTTAGCATTATCACGTATAAAATAATAACTTCTTTGAGTGTTTTGAAGTTCTAATCTTGCCTTGTTTAATTGCTGTCTCTTTGCATCAATAACTGTAAAATACAAAAATAAACACAAGATAACAGTAACCCCTATAATCAAGTACTTTAAATGATTATGGTTTTCAGTAAAATATGACTTTAAAGAAAAAATTTTCATAATTTCAAATTGTTCTCTTAAATTATTCATCAGCAATCTTCCTAATACGCCATACGTATACAGTAATCTTGTCCTTATTAGATGATTTTATTTGTTCTACTGTAAACATATCAATTAATTGAGCCTTTAAGGAATTAACCTTATACTCTTGAGCTGCCTCAAATTCAATCTCAAATTCTTGAGTATCGTTATCATACGAGAAACTCTTAATCATTACCCCATTTTCACGAATTATTCTTGAGTGCAGAGCTCTTGAGACATTCAAGAAGCTATTATGCAAATCCACAGATTCAATAAAATCCAATCGATTATTAAAATCCTGCAGCATATTATTTACATCTAATTTACTACCAAAGATCGATGATATTAATTGTCTTTGAGATGCTTTATATGAAGAAATTTCCTTATTAACCTTGTTAATATCTAAACAAACGTTTACAAACCAAATAACAAAAGTAATCACTAAAATGATGATTACCTTTATCCATCCCTTAAACAATTCTTTGTTAAATAACTTGGAAGAATAAACTGAACTTTGAGTGGAAAGATTGACTGAAGAAGACAATGCTCCCTCTGCCATTAAGGCATACACTGACTCTGACAACTCTTCTTCATATGTTGCAGACAAATCGTCTGGTAATGGACTTAATGACAAAACCTTAACTTCTTCATTTAAATCTTTTTGAATTTGCTGTAAGCCGAAATCCAAAATATCCTTGTTTAAAACATACCCCTTATACATGCCTACTCTTACTAACCATTCATTCTTAATATTCAATAAAGATATAATACTTTTATCATTTTCTGACATATTTGTAGGCAAAGTTAACACATCAGGAATAATAGAAATAACGTTAAAGCCTAATTCAATTAAGGCCTCTTCTAAATCTTCAATCATGTTCTTACGATAAATAGCAATGTCATACACATTATTATTACGCTTTAATACTCTTAGATCTAATTCATCCACTTCTTCCGCAAATTCATCTTCGAACATATAAAGAATAGCAGCATGCAATGCCTTTGTTATTTTCTTTGGATACTCAATTTGTCTAAAAGTAATATTAGTTGAAGGGTATAACACAACAACAGATCTAGTAGGCATACTTTTATTAATTCTAGCTAAATCCTCTAATGATGATGTATAACCAGAAGCCAAGACATTCCCACTCTCAAAATCATAAGAGTACCATAAATAATCTTCATTCTCTGTTAATGTTGGTCTTATAAAAAGATACTCAATCATTCATAGAGCTCCCCTACTAAACGTTGATACACAGAAAGTGTATTACTATCATTCCTAAAAAATCTAGTTTTAAAGGCAAATTTCTCATTCTCAAAGCTAACAATAATATTTGCTAGGAAATAATTTGAATTTACAACAATACTATTTGCTAAATGATTACGTAACCCTGAAACATTACTTAATCTATCGTTTACACTAGAAATTGCAATAAAATCATTTGCTGAATTCCACCCCTTATCAGGTCTTTCCTCTAATATTCTTGCAGCATCCTCAACTGATATCTCCTTAAGCATTAATGCACTAATCAAAGGAGAGTATCTTTTATCCATTAAATTTACACTTATCTTAAATTCATTATTTGGCAATGCACATACCATATGTTCAATTCTTCTATACAATTCATCAGTCATTCCATATATTTGTCTTAGCTCTGTCTTATCATAAAAACGATAATTATTAGCCAAGTGAGGCATCACATTATTGTTTGAATAATGATGGTCTTCCGCCCCATGAGCAGTATATGTATTTGAATCTGTATCTATCCAATCTATAGATGAAGCAACAATCTTTTCTGCAAGTTGTTCATCTGCTCCCATAATTTCTAGTAGGTTCTTAAACACTAATGCAGGATACTTAAAGGTCGCAAAGAGCGGATCTTCTTGTTGCTGTCCATTTGTTCCATCCTGTTTTCCTGAATTAGCAAGTAATCCATTTAAATTTATACAAGACATCTCATCAACAACATTACCAGTAATGATAGCTTCATCCATCGGTATTACTTGGTCAGGTTGAGCCCAAACCATCTGAGCATGAATCTTTTCTTTATTCTTATTAAATTCATCTCTCATATATTTTTTAATTACACCTTCAATCCCGTCAACGTACCATCTTGCCTTTGAATGCATCATGTTATTGTTAACAACAAAATAAGCACGATTAAATCTAGTTGTAATCAAACTTGATATCATTATCATAAAAGTAATTGATACCAATACTAATAGCAAAGCAGAACCTTTATTATTTCTCATTGAACTCCACCTGCTACAATATTATAAATACGTTCTATTTTTCCGTAATTTTCTAATTCCATTTCAAATTTTATTCCTAGAGGAATATAATTAGGATTTGAACGATTCTCAACCCAAGTACCATTATCATAATAAAATATCTTAAACTCCTTCACTCCTTCTAATACAACCTCAAAAGTTGGTTCAAAACCAATTATTGTATCTGGATAAGGATAAGAAGCTCTTTCTATCTTATTATCTTTGAAACGATACCAAATTCTTACTACTTCACCTCGAGGAAGTAGTGCACCAGGATTTAAGCTACCACTTCTACAAAATGAAATACTTGCACCTTGTGAACCAAAAAGATTGTTTCCTGTTTGAATCATTGTTCTAGTAGTGCTACCCGTAAATCTTGTAGACCTTGGTACCATCTGAATAATATCATTATCAAAAGTTCTAAAAGCAGCTTGTAAGTCAAACAATTCATTTGTTTTTCTAGAAACAACCTCGTCAGCATCTAAAGTATTTGATGTCATCATGAATGTTGCTTGAGCTATAAATGCCATGATGACAATACATAACATTAATTCTATTAGTGTAAATGCTTTATTAAATTTCATTTATCTACTCACATATGTCTTTAAGTAGATAATAGGACTTACATCATCTGATATTTTTGTATCAAAAACCTCAACCTCTAATGCTTTAAAGGATGTATCCTGTGTTTCCTGTCCTCTATATCTATAATACCAAGTTCTATCTGCTAATTCATATTCATCAGATACCCATGAATTATTTGGCCATGCTCTTTTAATTTTTTGTTCTGATAACACATTCTCCGCAACTATCTGTGCCCAAAACTGATCTTCTAAAAAAGTCACATTATTAGTCGCATTCATTATTACATTTATAATTGCACCAGCAGAAAGAGCAAAAACTCCCAACGCAACCATAACTTCTACTAATGTCATACCTTTAGACTTTTTCACACAAATTCCTATTTATCGTTCTTCACTAGACACTATGTCTATTTTCCCTATTTCCTTTCCTTCGATACAAATGTATTCTTCAATATAGTCTCCCATATAATTTACATATAACTTAAAAGGAGTTATATCACCTGTAGGAAAGAATAATATCTGAGGATATTCTTTTCTGTTACTATGTCTATCTGCTTCAAAATCAAAATCATCAAAACTTTGTACATCTGAATCTGATTCTATTTTTAATCCACCTATTTCTAGGGAAAATCGAAGTTCATCATCTATTTCATCACTAACCTTTAAGGTCTCGTTGGGATATAATTCCCAACGCATCCTATCCCATTCAGATAGCATTAGTTCTTGAGTTAAATCTTCAAACTCTTGACTTTGTGCATAATTGTTTTTTACTCTATATAAAAACTTATAACCACGCTCATCAATACGCAAACCAATTAATCTACCCTCCATTGAAGCTCTGTCCCTAATTTCTTCCATAATCAACTTCATTTTATCGGATAGAGTTCTAGCTTTACCTGAAGTTGAAAAATCCTCAGGTAAAGTCAAAGATACCATTGAAATCATTACTCCCATAAGCATTATTACTATTAAAATCTCAAGAAGAGTAAAGCCTTGTTTATATCTTTTTGTCATTTATTTTATTGGTTGCATGTATCTTCTGTTGGTGGATCATCCATGTTCCAGTTACCAATATCATCACACGTGCCAGGTTCTCCATCTGGGCCAGCACTATACACATCATATCTCTTACCATGATCACTTGGTCTTTTATAGAAATAATCTAAACCCCATGGGTCCTTTGGTAACTTTTCAATATAACCGCCATTCTTATATCTTCTTGGAACAGGCTTTGCTGTCGGTTTTTCAATTAAAGCTTGTAGCCCTTGTTCTGTTGTTGGGTACACTGAATTATCAGCTCTATACATTTTAAGTGCGTTTTCAAAAGTCGTGATATCAAAAACTACCTTTTGAGTATTAGCTGTATCTAAACTACCCATAACGTTAGGAGCAACAATACCTGCCAGTAACCCTAAAATTACGATTACAACCATTATTTCTACCAACGTAAAGCCCTTATTCTTTTTCATATTAACTCCTTTTATTTTCCAACCATACTGTTCATTTGCATCAATGGTTGAAGAATTGACACAACAATAAATAACACTACACCTGCCATTAAAACTATAAGTAATGGCTCAAAAACTGATATAGCAATAGATATATTTCTTTTAAAATCATTTGTCTGATTTGCTGATGCTCTAGCAAGCATATTTTCAAGTTCACCACTTTTTTCCCCTGATGAAATCATATGAAGCATCATTGGAGTAAAAAGCTCTGTTTCCATTAATGAACGACTAAGTGATTTACCTTCTCTTACCTTTTCTGTTGCTTCCGCTAATTTGTTTTTTGCTACAACATTAGATAAAGTATCCCCGCTTACTCTCATTGCTTCTAACAATGGAACTGCACTCGCATGTAGAATACTTAAAGTTTGAGCGTACCTTGCTGTATTTAAACTTCTGCTAACCTTTCCGATTACAGGCATTTTTAAAATATAAGCGTGAACTTTTGTTTTTACACTCTCTTTTTTATATGCAATAGAAAAGATAAAGCATAATAATGCAAGTAAGACAACTAAAAAAACACCGTATTCCTTTACCATATCAGATATAAAAATAAGAATCTGTGTTGACTTAGGAAGTGTGGCTTTCATATGAATAAACTGTTCTACGACTTTCGGAACAACAGATGATAATAATAAACCTATAACAGAAATAGCAACAATCGTTAAAATAACAGGATAAACCATAGCCTGGATAACCTTACCCTTTATTTCTTGTTTCTGTTCCGTATAGTCAGCTAATCTCTCTAGCACTCTATCTAATTGACCAGACTTTTCACCTGCTGCAACCATTGATGTATATAAATCATCAAAAACAGATGGAAACTTCTTCATTGAATCAGATAATGGCAAACCTTCACAAACATGTTCTCTAACAGCTAATAATATCTCTCCATGTGAAGGTGTTTCACACTGCTTAGCAACTGCCCTTAAAGTTTCTTCAATAGTAATGCTTGAAGAAACTAATGTAGAAATCTGTCTAGTAATCAAGCATAAAGAAGCATTATTAATACGTGGTTTAAAAAGACTAAAAGAAAAAGATTTCTTTTTTTCATCAGAAGAAGAAATACTAGAAATAATCTTTTCTGAAAATGAATCTTGAGATTCAGATAATTCAACGGGGAAAAACCCCATTTCCTTAATTTTCTTTCTAGCTTGTTTTATATTATCGGTATCAATTACACCTTTTTTTTTCTTACCTGAAGCATCTAAGGCTATATAGTAAAATTGAGCCATTTCTAATCTCCATTCGCTACACGCATAACTTCAGTAATAGTAGTCATACCGCTTAGAATCTTGTTGATACCGTCTTGGCCTATAGACTCAGAATTTTGGCGAACAATTTTTTCAATCTCTATTTCACCAACTTCATCATGAATTGCTTGTCTTACTTTATCAGTAACTTCTATAAGCTCATAAATACCACAACGGCCCTTGTATCCCGTATCATTACACTCAGGACAACCAACTGGTTTATAAAGCATCGCCCCTTCTTCGATTCCTAAGAAAGCTCTCTCATGTGGGGTAGCTAATACTTTTTGCTTACAGTGTGGACATAGACGTCTTACCAAACGCTGAGCTAACACTCCTAACAATGAAGTTGATAATAAATAAGACTCAATACCCATATCATTAAGACGTGTTATTGCACCAACAGCTGTATTTGTATGAAGTGTTGATAACACTAAGTGACCTGTAAGTGATGCTTGAACTGCTATCTCCGCAGTTTCCTGATCTCTTATTTCCCCTATCATTACCACATCTGGATCCTGACGTAATAATGATCTTAAAGCTCTAGCAAAAGTCATATCAACCTTTGGATTAACAGGTGTTTGTCCAATACCTTCTAATTCATATTCAACAGGGTCTTCTACTGTCATAATATTAATATCTTTAGTATTAATTTCTGATATAGCAGCATACAATGTTGTACTCTTACCAGAACCTGTAGGACCTGTAACTAAGATAATACCGTGAGGCATATGAATTAACTCGTAAAACTTTTTACAATTAGCTTCACTCATTCCCAACTGAGCTAATTCTAAACGAATATTATTCTTATCTAATAAACGCATTACGATTCTTTCACTATAGCTTGTCGGAATAGTAGATACACGAACATCGACCTGCTTTCCACCAATCGTAAGTGTGATACGACCATCTTGAGGAATTCTCTTTTCTGAAATATTTAATTTAGCCATGATTTTTATTCTGGCAATTAAGTAATCAGAAAACTTTCTTTCTAATGAAATGTGTTCACGTAAAATACCATCAACACGGAATCTGATAACAACCTTTGTTTCAAATGGTTCGATATGAATATCTGATACTTCTTCAGAAACAGCCTGGGCTAATAAAGCATTAACAAATCTTACCATTGGAGAGTTTTCACTATTACTATCCAACAAGTCCTTATCTAAATCATCAGACAAACTCAAGTCTTCGATATTATCAGACATATTCTTAGCTAATCTATGAGCTTCCATTGAATCTTGTTGATAACGTTCAGTAATTAAATTATCAAACACATCATTATCAAGTTTCTTCATAGAAAAGTCACATTGTGAGTATCTTTTTACTTCAGCTATTACGTCTAATGAAATATCGCCCCTATAACATAAAATATTTCTAAGTTCATTAGAAATTAAAACCACCCCATTTTCCATCGCGTATGCAAAAGGTAGCTTTAGTCGCTCCTCGTGAGGACGTAATTGAGTAATTTTTGAAATTAAAGCTTCTTCTTTACTATAAAAACTTTTTGTTCCTTCTACATCCGCAACAGAAATATCAGGTAGTTTTTCAACAGCATCGTTATCCATTATTCTATTTCACCTTCTTCTGAATTAACAACCTGAATCGCCTCTGGAGCAATCACAATTGTAGAATCTAAAGCAGGTAATACAGGTGATGAATATTTCATTGGTAATAATCTAATACCTTCTTTATTACGTTCTATTTGTTCATTTCTAAATAGTGTATACTTAGCATTTGATAAGCTTGAATAATCCTTATCATCTCTTAAAATAATAGGTTTTATAAACACCATTAGATTACGCTTTGAATAAGAGCTTGATGTCTGCTTAAATAATTCGCCGATTATAGGAATGTCTCCTAACAAAGGAACTTTTGATACTGTTTCAACAGTCTTCTTGTCCATTAAACCGCCTAATACAACAGTTTCCCCGCTTTTAACTAATACAGAATTCTTAATTGTTCTAACATTAAAAGTTTCACCGTTCGTATTATTTTTACTTGAGGCTTCAACACTCGATACTTCTTGTTCTAATGTTAAGAGAACACTATCCCCTTCATTGATTTGAGGAACAAACTTTAGCTTAGTGCCGACTGTTTTTCTTTCTATAGTATCGTATCTATTAGTTGAATCAGTTGTAGATTGCGTACCTGTCTTAACTGGTACTTCTTGACCTACATTAAATTCAGCCTCTTCGTTATCTAACGTGATAATGCTTGGAGTTGATAACACGTCATTTCTAGAATCAGATTGCATCATTGTCAATAAGCCAAACCAATTTCCACGATAGAAACCAACCCCTAATCCATTTATACCTGAAGCGATATTTGAAATAGCAGCATTTCCGTCACTATCAAACATAGAACTAACAGGCATTTGGCCTTGACCAGCAGACGTTGATTGGGAAATAGCTCCATTTGTATTACCCCATTGAATACCTAATTGAGCACTAGTATCATCTGTTATTTCTACAATTAAGGCCTCTACTAATACTTGAGCTCTTCTGATATCAAGCTTTCTAATTATAGTTTCGATTTCCTTTATATAACCAGGATCAGCGTTAACAATAATAGAATTAGTAGCCTCGTCTGCGTAAATATTGATTTTATTAGAAGATACCGATTTTGTGGAGTTTTGACCTTCTGAGGATATAGCTTTACTAACCCCTGTTAAAGTTTCTAATACATCTGTAGCGTTTGCATAGCGTAAATAATAAACCTTAGTATTACCTACTGTCGCTTGCTCCATGTCCAATTTCTTAACAATTTCTTTTACACGTTCTCTTGCTATAGGTTCACCTGACACTACAACAGAATTTGTTCTTTCATCAGCTACAAGCTTAGGAATAAGTAAAGCGGATGTCTTGCCGCTATTTTTATTATCCTGAATTAATGACATTACTACTTTAACAACTTCACTTGCAGAAGCATGTTCTAATGGTAATATTTCAACATCTTGGTCACCAGCTTTATCTACTCTTTTAATAATTTCTACAAGCTGATTAACACTTCGAGCTCTACCTGTTAATAACAATACATTAGATGGTTCGTAATGCACTACATTACCCGCACCTTGGTTATCTATTAACCCACGTAATAAAGGAGATAACTCCTTAACGCTTACGTTTTTTACAGGAATAACCCTTGTAACCATCTCGTCGCCATCGCCTTCTTCATCAACAACAGGCACACCAGAAATCTTAGCAATAGTAGAACGAACTACCTTATAAGTATTGTCATTTAAAGGAATAACCGCGTAACCATAAACCTCAAGAACACTTAAAAAGAAATGATAATATTGTTCTTCATTTAATAAATCATAGCTACGAACATTAATTTTCCCCTTCACTGCTGGGTCAATTATAAAATTCTTATCAAGGTTTTTACCTACAGTGTTAATAAAATCAGAAATTTCAGTACCCTTGAAGCTTGCAGAAAACTCAGCTGCTTTAACATTATTAATTACACTTAGATTTAGTGCAAAAGCAAACAAAATACATACATATTTAATAAAACTAAACTTCTTCATTTGATTCATCTTCTTATTCTAAATCTAACGTTATATTCCTTTTTGTTTCATCACGAAGAACAACTATATCTATCTTCTTCAGATTTTGAAACTCTCCCATTAACTTCATTGCCTGGAATGTATTTGTTAAATCGTAACCATTCATTTCTACAGCAATATCACCATTTTGCAATCCTGCATCATAAAAAACCTTACTTTCTTCACCAGGATTTAACTCATATCCAATAGTCTTTCCATTCTTAGTAGCTGGTTTTATACTTATATATTTAAATATATTACTTGAATTACTTAACAACTCTGTGCGAATGTTTTTAGCTTTTTCTTTAGAAACCTTTTGTGGTGTTGATTTCTTTGTATCAAAGTTTTCTGTAATAACCAAGCCGTCGTCCGGAATCATTAATTCTTCATCGACACCGTTATTTCTAATAATAATCTTATTTGGATAAATTCGCTTTACAATAGCGTTTGTCTTTTCAATCTTATCGTTAATTCCGTACACATCTTCTATGTTTTGATATTTGACAACAACTGAACCTCTTTTAGGATCAGAACTTGCTGATATTCCCATAATAGTTGCATCAAGCTTACTTTTTGGAACTACATTTGACACATTTGTTTGTTCAGTTTTTGGAGTATCAACAACTTCGCCAAATAACAGATAAGACTTCAAAGGAACTAAATTTCTATTTTTTTGAATATCAGAATGTTCTGATGCGGATAATCCTGGTAATTTTGTAGCTTTAGCTGGAACTAAACCCCATATAAATATAGCTAGCTGATAACATAAGCATACTATCATTGTTAAAAACAAAACATTAGTTACAGAAGAATTATATTTTTTCACATAAGACAAAAACACAATCAGTCTTCGCGAACGCAGAAACCTCAACGAGACTCCTTTAAGAAAGCGACTGTATTTACCTAAAACAAGAGACATTGTAATTATTATCCATTTTTATTTATGTGTACTATATCTAGAGTATTTTACTTAAATTCATTTATGATTTCTATAATGTAAGTCTAATTATATTTAAATATACCGTATACAACAAATTATTTTCTAGTGATCGAACAACACTTAAAAGCATTGACACACTGTTGATAATTGCTACAATTATGTTATTTGACAAGTACGTTTACGTTATGAACACAAAACAACATTC
>JAXJQF010000154.1:0-24399 GCA_036311285.1 Ruminobacter sp.
GTGTAGCTAACGCCGTAAAGAGTCCGGAGCTTAGATCAATACTAGCTGACTTAGAAAAGAATCAACTAGCAAATCTAGTGATGAAGGCTTAATTTGGTAAAAAATATATTTTATAGATTTTTATAGATCCAAAATAGCGGTTATCGATTATATTACGAACTCATTTGTAATTTTTAATTACATTAAAAGATATCTTATACAAAATACACTTACTCTTTAATTACCTTTTGAGCCAATACACTAATTGATTCATCCTTAAAGCTGTCATTTTCTACCATAGCTTTAATCTCTTCAAATGAATACTTTTCAGGATATACAACTACATAACTTACATCACCTTCAGTTAAATAATTTGATTCTCCAAATTCTGTGTATCTTGTTGCACCAATACTAAATAACGCATATTGAGGATAATTACATTCCTTTAAATATAAAGAGATTTCTTCTGCAGGACCTTCGTCCTTTTGGTTATTCATCTTATCCATGATCCAATTCAATAAAGTTTGATACATGTAGCTGTAATCACGTGCAAAACTATCAACACCATACACAAATAGTTCATTATTTCTCTTTAAAAAGCAACTAATTTTGTATGTATGAATTACACCATTTTCATCAAATCTATCAACTGGAATTAAATTTGAAGCATACCCCTTGGTTAACGCTCCCCAATTTTTCTTCTGACTAATCTTTTGAGCACCTTGAACACGTATAGAACAATCATTATATGCACCAAAATACTTTGGAACGATATTAACCACCTTTCCATCTTCATAAATAATTTCACTTAACAACCCAATTTCAGGTTCAATTTGTAGATTACAATTTTCTCTATTAGGATATACTAAAGTATCTGATGACAAAGGGAATACATTTATAACTGAATTATATTGACTTGGTTTTTCTGATGGTAAATAGAACGGAAATAAAGCTTTAGGAGCTTTAGCATCTGTTACCTTAACCTTTTGAAAATCAACAGCCTCCCCTGCTTGTTCTAAATGCCCCGCAAAGTTTCCTGCAACACCTAAACCTACAATCTTATTAAAATCTAAATCAACAATCATTTGGATATCCTAACTTTAAATATAAATTGTCTATAATCTTAATTATTAAATATTTCACAACAATCTATTATATACTATTACAATAGATATCTTAACAATGATTTCAATTGAAAATCTAATACCACTTAGGAACCAAAATGAACATTACAAAAAATTTTAATAACAGGAATTTAAAGCTAGCTGCACTATGCTTATCAACTGTAATCGTATCTCTTACTTTTCAAAATTTATGTATTGCCAATACAAATGGACAATCTTTCAATGAAGCAAAAAAGACTCTAACAACTATATACAGATACAACTCTGAACCTACTACTTTCTATTGCTCATGTCCTATCAAATATGTAAGTAAAAAGAAAATGGTTCCTGACTTAAAAGCATGTAACTATACACCGGGAAAAATGGCGAATCGAGCTTCAAGAATAGAATGGGAACATATCATGCCAGCTTCATGGCTTGGCAACCAACTTCTATGTTGGAAGAATGGAGGCCGAAAGAACTGTGCTAAAGAAAGTCAAGATTTTATTATTAGAGAAGGTGATATGCACAACCTTGTTCCAGCTATTGGAGAAGTTAATGCCCTTAGAAGCAACTACAGATATTCTATGCTTAATCAAGAAAGCAGTCTTAATGGTTGCAATTTCAAGATAAGCAACAGTAAACCCAAAGCTGTTGAACCAGATGATTCTGCTAAAGGCTTTGTTGCAAGAGCAATGCTATATATGTCAAACAAGTATAATATTCATTTAAGTAAAACTCAGCAACAACTTATGAATAGTTGGAACCAAAAATTCCCGCCAACCAAATGGGAATGCACAAGAAATATGATGATAAAAGAATATCAAGGAAATGATAACCCGTTCATTACTGAAAAGTGTATCAATAAATAACTTCTATCAACTATAAATATCATTTTTTATAATTAGCTATTATTTAGTATAATGAACACGTAGTAATACTCATTATCTACGTGTTCTTTTATATTACATCCAAGAACACTAAGTAAATTACTAAAAATTTACTACATATCTATCGATCATATTGATAATAAAGACTTTAGCACATTTAATTTTAAAGAGTAGATTCTATGAGAAAAATAAGAATATACGAAGATACAGATATTATTGCAAACAATACAATTGAGTTAGGTGAATCCGCTAGCAACCATGTTGCAAGAGTTTTACGCATGCAATGTGGAGAAGCTATTTATGTGTTTAACGGCACTGGAATAGAAGCTGAATGCATTATTACTCAAATAAATAAGAAGTCGGTAATTTGTAACGTTAAATCAATTGAAGAAGTAAAAAACGAATCTCCTTTAAACATTCATCTTGGTCAAGTTCTAAACAAAGGTGACAAGATGGATTTAATTGTTCAAAAATGTGTAGAACTTGGTGTTACTGAAATCACTCCTCTTGTATCACAAAGATGTAACATCAAATTAACTGAAGATAGATTATTAAAAAAACAACAAACCTTACAAAAAATTGTAATTAGTGCATGCGAACAATGTGGTCGAGCTATAGTTCCAAAAATTAACCCAATTATAGATATCGTAGATTTCGTAAAAGAAGGAGCTGATGAACTAAAGCTTACATTAAATCCATACGCAAAATTTAAAATTAAAGAGTTAGACGTTAAAACTAAAAATATTAGATTACTAGTAGGACCTGAAGGTGGATTCAATGAGACTGAAACTAAGATGGCTGCAGATAACAACTATACCGACGTATTGTTAGGACCTAGAATACTTAGAACCGAAACCGCAGCCTTAGTTGCAATAAGTATCATTCAATCACAGTTCGGTGATATTTAAATTCCACTTTCATAAGTAAATAACTAATTTCAAAATTAAAACACAATAGGAACCTTTTATGACTTCAAAATATTCTGACATCTTAGGAAATTTAGAATTAGGGAAAAAAAGTAAATACAGTACTTCCTATGATCCTACTTTATTACAAACAGTACCTAGATCTTTAAATAGAGACTCTCTAAATATCCAGGTTCCATTTGTAGGTTATGACATATGGCAATTATATGAGGTTTCTTTCTTAAACAATAAAGGGAAACCAATTGTTGCCATTGGAACAATTAAAGTTGATTGTACTTCTAGTTGCATAACTGAATCCAAGTCATTAAAACTATATTTAAACAGCTTTAACAACACTAAATTCGAAAACCTAAATGCTGTTGTAAACACCATCAAAAAAGACGTATCTGAAGCTTTAGGAGTTGATGTATTAGTTGAACTACATGAAGTATCTAATATTACTAACGAAATGCACACGTCAAATAGCGACGGGATTTTGCTAGATAATATAGATTGTGAAATAACTGAATACAACGTTAACCCTGACTTACTTAAACAAGATAAAAACGCTGATATCGTTGAAGAAACATTAGTTAGCCACCTTCTAAAATCAAATTGCCTTATCACTAATCAACCAGATTGGGGAACTGTTCATATCAAATATAAAGGTAAGAAGCTAGACCACGAATCAGTTTTAAAATACATCATATCTATGCGTAACCATAACGAGTTCCACGAACATTGTGTAGAGCGTATCTTTACAGATCTTCAGAACAATACTGAGCTAGAAGAACTTTGTGTATGGGCTAATTATACTCGTAGAGGAGGTATTGACATAAATCCAATAAGAGCTTCAAACAAAGAGCTATTAGTCCCAATCTACAGACTAATTAGACAATAATTATCAGATTTACGTTTAAAAATGATTTTTTATTTTGGTATTTACATTAGATCAATCCAATCTAATTAAATCTAAACAGTATATTGTGTTACAAAAGTAGCAAAGTGCTGGTTTTTATTTTGATCAAAAGTTGCTTATAAACGATAATACTACAGTTATTTGAATATAAAACTATTATCTATAATGGATTCATAATGCTTGAACATGTTTTTTTTGCAGTACTGCTGCCTAGTTACCCACTAAATGTGATTGAGAATATTCCTCATCAAGTTATACAAGCGCAAGCATATGAATACTTAAATCCACATGAATGTATCGACCTAAACTTAAAATACATGGATACCCTAAACCAAGAGCTTCCATATAATAGGGTCGACAACTTCACAAACAGAATTTTTGCTTTAAATAGTCTTGCCTCATGTCAGCTTCTTACAAATCAATTAAAAGAAGCTGAAGAAAATATCACAATAGCAGATCAACTAAACGAACAATATGGCAATAAAGAAACTAAAATAGTTACAGGCTTTAATAAAAACAAAATACAGCTTATAGTTGATAACAAAAAGATTAAAAATCTAGAGTTTCCTGTTCACATTAATTCAAGTACGAAAAATAAAAGAAACTTCAACTTAATCATTCTTTATGAAATAGCTAAGAACATTCATAATAAAGATTATTTAAAAGCGCACATGCTTATAAATCAGCAACTTGAAGATGAAAATTACAAAAACTTGAGTGAAGAACACAAGTTTGCTATTCAAATGTATTCATACGAGTTGCATAACACCTTGCGTGATACAACCAAAGGGCAAGCACATCTTAATCAAGCACTAGCAATATTAAATGATCATAAAAATATTTTCTTAAACGCTTGGTTAAGAAACATCTTAGCTGAAAGATACTTTAATGAATTGAATTATGCTAAGGCAACGTACAATCAAGAAATAGCTATTAGTATATGGAAAAAATATCCTAAAGAACAATTAAACTACATCAGTTCTTTAGTTAATCTAATAAAAATACAAATACACGCTAACAATAAAGATTTTGCATATATGCTTTTAAACAGAGTTTATATGCAGCTTTCTGAAATCAAAGAGACAAATAAGATTATCACCATAAAAGGACAGTTAGCGAACTACTTTAATCAATTTAATGATTTTAAAATAGCAAAATCATTACTTGAAGATGTTATTAGCAAAACACACATAACTAAAAGCTCGACCATTGCAGAAATAGAGAATTATGTTAAAAATATTCTACATCTATCATACGCAAACATTGGTTTAGATAATTACATTGCTGCTCAAACTCAATTAGATAGTATTGCAAATTACATAAAACAACTTAATCAAGATGTTCAAAATCAATACTTTAAACAATATGCCTTATTAAAATACAAGACTAAGAATTATCATAGAGCATACAACCATTTAAGCAAAATAAAACCTATAATACAACCAAACAATACAACTCAATATGTTTATGACTCTGTAGCTGATAACATTGTAATTAGTAGAACAAAAACAACAGATCAAAACCTTCTTACCAAACTAAAAGAGAAGTACCAGTTAAAAAATATTAATGAATATAGCTATATGCTATATTTAACCGCAATAGTTTTATTTTTGATAATAGTTCTTATTTCTTTTAGATTATCGAACAATAACAAAAAATTGAACTATATCATCAATCAATTAATGGATAAGAACTCGCAAATACCGAGTCATATAAACTCCGCTTCAGACTTCTATACATATATTGTTTCCATTGTTATGAAATACAATGAACAAAAAAATGATGAAAAAAAGTACCCCAACCACCTTATTGAAGAAAAAGAAATTTACGCAATACACATTCCTGCTTTTTCAAATCTAGCAATCAAGAAGGGAAATGAATACAAAAATCGTATTGCAAGAATGTTTATCGATAAACTTAACTATAACTTCAATGCAAGCATGAAGTTCTTTAAGATTAATGATGAATTATTTACACTTATAACAAACCAAAATGGCGATTTTACAACAAAAGACTCAAGTAATCACATAATTGCTACAATTGAATCCATATTAGCTGAATTAAGAATACAAGGTTTAATATCTGTTGGGTCTATTCCATACCCATTCCTAAATAGAACTCCATATCAACTCCAAGTAAAAAAGATATATGAACTATTATTACTTGCTATATTGGGAGCTAGTGAATTATCTAAAATCAATAATAAATCTGTATGGCTTCGTTTTAGAGCAACAAGCAACGAAAACAATCTTCTTTACAATGAACTTACTAGAAAAAATATCATTCAAGCGATAAAGGATAATGAAATTATAGTATCCTCATCCCATGATTGTCACAACCTTGATTGGGAAGCTATTACAGGCATTTCATTAAAAGATAGTCAAAACAAGTAGAATACGACTCAGAAATTCCTACAAAATTTAAGATACCAAAACAAACAATACAAATTCGTTAAAAATCAGGAAATTTAGAGACAAAAAAAACAGCTCTTCGCTGCTTATTCAAGATGGTGCGGGAAGAGAGACTCGAACTCTCACACCTAGGGCGCCAGTGCCTAAAACTGGTGCGTCTACCAATTCCGCCATTCCCGCACATGGGGTGACTGATGGGGCTTGAACCCACGACAACCGGAATCACAATCCGGGACTCTACCAACTGAGCTACAGTCACCACTACTGAGATAAAGTGGCGCGTCCTGCAGGAGTCGAACCTGCGACCCACGGCTTAGAAGGCCGTTGCTCTATCCAACTGAGCTAAGGACGCACTATTAAGACTGGTCGGTGATGCAGGGTTCGAACCTGCGACCCTCTGGTCCCAAACCAGATGCGCTACCGGGCTGCGCTAATCACCGATTTCTTTTGTCTTAACGGGTGCAAATAATATAATACTAGTTTATAATCGTCAAATGTTTTTTTTAGAAAATGTAAAAAAAATTGTATTTTGTGTGGTTTTTAAACATTTTTATACTTTTTCTTTAAAACTAAAAAAAATAATAAAGACATAGGCATTAAGAAAAATGGAAAACATAGACAACTTAGCAAGCATTATCATTACTTTTATTGGTTCTGGACTAGTTGCCGGATTTACAGCTGGATTATTAGGCATTGGAGGTGGAATCATCTTTGTTCCAATGTTCTACTTTGTTTTCGGAAACTTATTACATATCCCTGAAAGTACCGCAATTGTTATGGCAACAAGTTCTTCATTATTAACAATGATTCCAACCAGCTATACCTCGTGCATGTCACACTACAAAAAAGGGAACATCGATGTTTCAATATTAAAGTCATGGCTACCATTTTTATTAACAGGTGTAATAATTGGCTCAATTACATCAAGCTTACATGGAGGAAAATGGTTAACTATTTTATTTGGAAGCATTCTGTTCCTATCTGCATTAAACATGCTTTTCTTTTCCAAGCTATTTAGCAAAGAAAGAAATCTTCCTAAACTTCTTCCTGGACAAGCAATTATTGCAAGCACCATATCAACAGTTTCTGTTTTATTAGGTATTGGTGGTGGAACACTTACTGTACCTACCCTATCCTTTTTTAATTACGACACAAAGAAAGCTGTAGGCATTTCATCTGCAGTAGGATTTATAATTTGCCTTCCTGGTGCTATTGTTCACTTAATAACCGACATCATATCAGACGTTAAAATAGAAAACTCCCCACCTCTAACAATTGGTTATACATGTATTTTAGCGGTACTTTTTGTTATTCCTTTCTCTGTTATTACAGCCCCATTAGGTGTAAAAGTAAACAAAGCATTACCAGAAATTATAATTAAAAGAATCTTTGCAATATTACTAGTATTCACAAGTATTAAGATGATAGTAAGTGTGTTCTAGAATATAACTAATTTTGTTTAATTAGAAATGTAATAACACGACGTCACTTCTAAACGTCGTGTTTTATTTTTCTGTTACCTCTAAAACATATTTGTTTATAACTATTGGAAAATCTACACTAAGAACATTTTTTGTTCTATGAGCTACATTGAAATTGACAGGAATTGTAATTTGAAAAACCTTATCTACAGGAACGCCAGAAACCTTCATCGTTTCTATTTTTTTCTCTAACGCAACCAAATATCTTAGTTCTTCATATCTTTTACTCTTTAATACATCAAACTTAGACTTTTCTTTCTCAAATTTCTTTTCTCCATATCGTGTTTTAAGCATTTTAAAAAGAGTATTTATATCAGTAGAAATATTTAAGCTTGCAGTACATGAAACAAACGAAGAAAAAGAATGCTTTTCCTTTACATCAGTTATAGAAACGCTTGAACTATTTTCATTAGCCAAAGATAATGAATATAAATGATGACTAAAGTTCTTTAATATTGAACTTTCAACTTCCTTTACATCACAAATGCCTTTATCACAGCCTGTAATTAATACAAAACACGGTAAAATGAATAACCATAAATAAAAATTAGCAAATATCTTATTGATTATCATATCTTTCATATTCATTTTTATAAATCTTTGTCATAATCAGTTCAAACACAACGATTATATTATGATTTCAACAATTATCGTTATCTAATTAATCCTATACATTAGTTTAACACTAGCAATATTACCTTAATTTTCACAATTAAAACACTTTAAAAAATGTGATTAGCATAAAAAGATTGATTAACTTTTGTTTGTATGTGATAAAATACACGAATAATTTATCAAATCATCGATACAAATTTATAAATATAAATTTAAAGTTAAGGAATTTTCAATGTCAGCACAGATTATCGACGGTAAAAGTATTGCTAAATCAATTAAAGATGAATTAGCAATAAAGGTTTCTAAGTTACAACAAGAAGGAAAGCGTACTCCAGGCTTAGCTGTTATTCTTGTTGGTGAAAATCCAGCTTCTAAAATTTATGTAGGAAGTAAAAGCAAATCATGCGAAGAAGTTGGTTTTATTTCTAAACTATATGAATTCCCTGATTCAATCACAGAAACTGCATTATTAGATCATATTGAAAACCTAAACAATGATCCTTCTATCGATGGTATCCTTGTACAATTACCATTACCTAAGCATATTGACTCAACAAAGGTTATAGAGCATATCCGTTCGGACAAGGATGTAGACGGTTTTCACCCATACAATGTAGGCAGATTAGCTCAAAGAATTCCTGCTTTAAGACCTTGTACTCCAAAAGGAATCATGACTTTAATCAAATCAACAAATGTTGATATCTTAGGAATGAATGCTGTAGTTGTAGGTGCTTCAAACATCGTTGGTCGTCCTATGACATTAGAATTACTATTAGAAGGATGTACAACAATCACTACTCATAAGTTTACAAAAGATCTTCGTTCTTTCGTTGAACAAGCTGACATCTTAGTTGTTGCAGTAGGTAAACCTAAATTTATCCCTGGTGAATGGATTAAACCAGGAGCAATCGTAATCGATGTAGGTATTAACAGATTAGAAGATGGAAAAATTTGTGGTGATATTGACTTCGAAGTTGCAAAAGAAAGAGCAAGCTTTATTACCCCTGTTCCAGGAGGAGTAGGCCCTATGACTGTTGCTTCTTTAATGGAAAATACAATGGAAGCATACGAACTTTACCACCAAAATAACTAATTTTTAAATTTCTCATAAATAAACTCTTCATATTCAAAGGTCATAAATACATACTTAAAATATGAAGAGTTTAAAAGAGTCTTCATGCATATCGTTTAAATAAATCAAATACACACGATAAAGATTTATTTTAAACAAGATCAAAACACTGTTCTCCTGTAGAAAAGAATACCTAAAAACTACTTTTTCAAGTTGGCAAAAACAGACATATTTATTTTGGCACTTACAAAACAAAACCCCGTAATCGGTATAGTAACCAATAACGGGGTTTATTCGATTTTTAATTTAAACAGTAACTATAGTTATAAGTTAATTACGTCAAAGTTAACTTCTGGATTTACATCAGCGTCATAATCCACGCCTTCACAACCGAAACCAAATAACTTCAAGAAATCAGATTTATAGCATTCATAATCTGTTAATTCTTTTAAGTTTTCAGTTGTAATTTGTGGCCATAAAGCACGACATGCATCTTGAACTTTGTCTTCTAATTCCCATGAATCCATACGAATACGAGACTTTTCATCTGTTTCAAATGTATCTTGATTTAATACTGTATTGAACATTCTGTAGATATGGTCAATAACTTCTTCATGAACACCTTGTTCCTTCATGATCTTAAAACACATTGAAATGTATAAAGGCATTACAGGGATAGCTGAAGACGCTTGAGTAATTACTGACTTTAATACAGCAACATTAGCTTTACAAACCTTGTTAATATTAGCTGCAGCTCTATCTAAGTCTTCCTTAGCTTGACCTAATGTACCATTCCAGTAAATAGGCCATGTTAAATCTGTACCGATATAACTATAAGCTACAGTCTTAGCGTTCTTAGCTAATACACCAGCTTGAGATAACGCTTCAATCCATAATTCCCAATCTTGACCGCCCATAACCTTAACAGTATTTGCGATTTCTTCTTCATTAGCTGGCTCTACTTCAGCTTGAATGATTTCGTCTTTATTAGTATCAACTGCAGTTGTACGGTAAACTTCACCGATAGGTTTTAATGCAGAACGAACTAATTCACCAGTCTTTGGCATCTTACGAACAGGAGAAGCTAATGAATAAACAACTAAATCTACTTCACCCATTTCTTCTTTGATTAATTCAATAACCTTTGCTCTACATTCATCAGAAAACGCATCACCATTAACGCTCTTTGCGTATAACCCTTGTTCCTTTGCAAATTTATCAAAAGCAGCAGCGTTATACCAACCAGCTGTACCAGGTTTCTTCTCTGTACCAGGTTTTTCAAAGAAAACACCAATTGTTGCAGCACCTGAACCAAATGCAGCACTAATTCTTGAAGCTAAACCATAACCTGTAGAAGCACCTATAACTAAAACCTTTTTTGCACCGTTTTCAATTTTACCGTGCTTTTGAACATATTCGATTTGAGCTTTAACATTTGCTTCACAGCCTGAAGGATGTGTAGTTGTACAGATAAAACCACGTACTTTAGGAGCTATAATCATAAACTTTCTCTTACTATCGATATAAAACAAAATTAAAAAATATAATTAATATTATACTTATTATATATAAAAAAAGATAGTTCAGAAACAGAAGTTACATAAGAATTGTTTGCAAAATATTAAGCTAATAAATTACATCATCTTTATATGGTATTTCTTCTAATTTCCCGATTACAGTTACGTTATAACCTAATTGAGCTAAAACGTTATAATAAAACAACAATGTATTAGTAGACGGATAATACGTTCCTCCAACTGACAACATTTCTCCTTTAAAAATAAGATTCTCTTTCATTATTTCACTTTCTTCTTCGTTGACATAAACTGTTATCTTTCGTCTTACCTTAGTAACAGTTATATCATCTTCACCATCTAAAGTAGCAATCAATTTATTCATATAAAATACTCACTCTCATTTTCATTTCGAATTAATTTTATAATTTCGCTTATCTTATACTATTAGTATATTTTTTATTCTTATTGCTTTCAATTATAATTTTTTAATTTTTTGTGATTTAAAAAACATTAATTGAACATGCTATCTAATTGCTTTTTCTCCTTATATTCAAATAATAGCAAGAATTCTTTCTACATATTGTGTGAGTTAGTTTACAAGTATTTAAATCCACATAATTTTAACTTGATATTTTTTATATAAATAGTTATTGTTAATGCGATAAATCGAATTTCTTTAAGTTTAAAATTCTTTAAACATCTATAACCAAATATTATATAAATCAAACATATGCATGATATCAGCTATATCGTGCTTAAGAATTTTATTCTAAAGAGTTTTTAATACTTACCCACATAACCACTTTTAAAAACATGAAGAAACTAATTAAATTCTTAACAACATTTTTTTGTATTTGCTCTGTATTTGCTATTAATGCAAATGCTGAAACAAATGTGAAAATGGACAATTTGCTTACAAAGTCAAATCACCATATTTCTGCTCTAAAACTTGAAAAAGGTTTTACCAAAAAAAATAACAATGATTTTGAAATGTTAGAGACAGGTGCATTAAATGGATTTGCATATACATTAGCTAACGGCGAAACCTATGGCTACAATCTAGACACCTATTTTAAACCTGCCTCAACTGAAAAAGTTATAACAGCTCTAGCTGCTATGCTTTACCTTGGTCCAAACTTTCAGTTTGAAACAAGCTTAAATTTAGAAAAGAAAGCAATTCAAAACAAAAAAATTATCTCTAAGAACGGTGTATTAGAAAGTAATGTCGAAATCGTATTTAGAGGAGATCCTTATTTAACAAGACAACATTTAGTTGAACTGTTAAATGTTCTTAAAACCTCTGGAATAAAAAAAATCAATGGTGACATTATCTTAAATCACGGTTATTTTGCAGGTCATGACTACGCTTCTGGTTGGTCATGGGATGACTTATCTAAATGCTTCACAGCACCTGCTTCTGCAATTGTTATAAACGGCAACTGCACATACATAAAACTAATAGGTAAAAAATTAAATACTAAACCAATTGTTGAAATTCCAAAGGGGATCCCAATTGAAGTTTATGCAGACGACGTAGAAGTAGTTACTGCAAATGAATACTACGGCGGTTGTGAGCTTGAAATGCATAGAGATTCTAAGAATATTTACCATTTATCAGGCTGTATCCCTGTTCAAACAGGAAAACAAAAACCTTTAGGACTTTCATTAGCAATTCAAGATCCTGAACAATGGGGAATTGATAACATGAAAAAAGTTATCGAAGCACTTGATCTTGAATTAACAGGTAATATTGTTACAGCTAGAAAAACACCTGACATCTATGCACAGTATGCAAGTTATCACAGTGTACCTTTAAAGAAGATGTTAAACAAATGCTTAAAGAAGAGTGTTAATATAATTGCAGATACCATTGTTAAAACAATTGGAACAAAATACAACAAACGCCCTGCTAACTACCATACAGCAAGCTTAGCAATTAGAAGCATTCTTAAAAAGAAAGGAATTGATATTGGAAATGCAACCATTATTGATGGTTCAGGTTTATCCGCTCATAACTACATCACTCCAAAACAAATGCTAAATGTACTTAACTACATCCTAGAGCACGACAAGGAACTAAATCTTATAGAACTATTCCCTGTGGCAGGAATGAGCGGTACATTGAGTGGAAGAAGTAGTGTTATGAAACCTCCTCTAGTTAAAAACGTAACCGCTAAGACAGGAACATTAGAAACTGTTGCAAACTTAGCTGGTTTTATGACTACCCAAAGTGGTGCCAAAGTTCCATTTGTATACTTTGTAAATAACATCTCATATGATGATAAAACAAAGAGACAATTACAAACTAGAAGAATCAGTAAGCCTCACTACAAACACGAAAAGGCTACACTAGAGAATATTTACAATGAAATCCCTTATTACAAGGATTAAATTAAATTAAATCAAATTTAATTTACTAAACAATACACAAAAACGCTTCTAATTGTAAATTAGAGGCGTTTTTAAAAGTAACAACAAAAAGAAGTAAAAAATCCAATATACACATTAATGTTAAAAATTAACAATTTGTTCAAAATCTATCTAGCATACAAACAATCAAAGGTATATTATGTTAATTAGATGTACCAATTAAAAATATATATCTACATTATTCATTCCTTTACCAAGCAAGATAGTATTTTTTTTGATAGAATATAAGGTACAAAAGAAATAACATATTTTTAAACTTGAATAAACAATCAGATACGAATATGAATATAATTGAAAAATCACATAAATTAGATAATGTGTGTTACGACATCAGAGGCAAGGTGCATCTAGAAGCACGTCGCATGGAAGATGAAGGACAACGTATTTTAAAATTAAACATTGGTAATCTTGCTACTTTTGGATTTGAAGCGCCAGAAGAAGTAATTAAAGACGTAATCGTAAATTTACCACAAGCCCAAGGGTACTGTGATTCTCAAGGAATATTCTCAGCCAGAAAAGCTATTGCTCAACACTATCAACAAAAAGGCTTAAAAAATGTTGATGTAAATGATATTTTCATCGGCAATGGTGCTTCTGAATTAATCGTAACCTCAATGCAAGCTCTTTTGAACAATGGAGATGAAATTCTTGTTCCTGCTCCTGACTATCCTTTATGGACAGCTGCTGTTAACCTTAGTGGAGGCAAAGCTGTTCACTATATGTGTGATGAGCAAGCAGATTGGTTCCCTGATTTAGACGATATAAAGAGCAAGATAACAAGCAAAACTAAAGGGATTGTTATTATCAACCCTAACAACCCTACTGGAGCTGTTTATTCATCTGAGTTCTTACTAGAATTAATAGAAGTTGCACGCCAAAACAACTTAATCATATTCGCTGATGAAATCTACGATAAAATTATATATGATGACATAGCTCATCATAGCATCTGTACCTTATGCGACGATGTACTTATTTTAACATTTAATGGTTTATCAAAAGCTTATAGAGCGTGTGGTTTCCGTCAAGGATGGTTACTTATCAGTGGACCAAAACAACACGCAAAGGATTATATCCAAGGCTTACAAATTTTAGCATCAATGAGATTGTGTGCAAACGTACCAATGCAATACGCTATCCAAACAGCTTTAGGCGGTTATCAAAGTATTAATGAATTAATTCTCCCTGGTGGACGCTTACGTAAGCAACGTGACACAGCATACGAGTTAATTAACAGCATCCCTGGTGTAAGTGCTGTAAAACCAAAAGGGGCATTATATATGTTCCCTAAGATTGATACTAAGAAGATTAAAATCAAAGACGACCAAAAAATGGTGCTCGATCTTCTTCGTCAAGAAAAGATGCTATTAGTTCAAGGAACAGGCTTTAACTGGCCAGCCCCTGATCACTTTAGATTGGTATTCTTACCAACTGAAGAGGTATTAACTGATGCATGTACAAGACTCGCTAGATTCTTAAAGACATATAGTCAGTAATAAGAATTAACAACAATATCAGTGTTTAAATTGATGAATAGGTATAATTGATAACACATAACTTATACACTCTATCATTTAAACTTGTAATCAAAATATAACAAGCTAACCTTAATGAAAATATCAAACATTCTGATAAGGTTAGCTTGATTTATTTTATATAACACATTGATTATTATCCTCAAAATGCATAAAAATAAGAAATACATAGCAACTTAGACATACTAAACATGCGATTTCCTTAAATCATATAGACAACATGTATATAATCATTAATACATACTCTTTTCTAATAACAAATATAAGGATAATTATATGCAAAGTACTTTTCTTGCTTGGATATCTAGAATGCCTTTAGTTAAAAGATGGTCTTTAATGCACACTGTTAGAGAGGAAAATGTATCGGAACATAGTCATATAGTTGCAGTAATTTCTCATATGCTATGTGTAATAGAAAATGAGTATTTTGGAAATAATCTAAATCCAGAAAAAGCTGCTACTATAGCTCTTTTTCATGACCTATCAGAAACCAAATTACAAGATTTAAATTCTAACACCAAGTACCACTCTCCAGAGTTTACAGAGCAGTTCAAAAAACTCGAAAATTGGGCCGAGAAACAATGCGTCGAAGGTTTACCTGTCGAAATGCGTAAACATTACGAAAACATCATTATTACAGAGAATATAGACACAGAATATAAAAAAATTGTAAAAGCAGCAGACATAATTAGTACGTACATTAAAGCAAAAGAAGAGATAAAATACTATAACTCAGAATTTATAAGAGTGCTTAAAAACACAAATGAAAAGCTAGAGGAACTTAAAAAGGAATTACCATCAATTGAGTACTATATGACTCACTTTATGGATAACTGCGATTGTTCCTTGGATGAGTTAGCATATATTGATAATAAAAACTCATAACATACCAAAACAATTTACACTATCTCTATCCTTTAATCATTAAAACCATCAACATAACTTAACAAAATATAATTTTGAAATAAGAAATTTCACAATAACAAAAACTCTTATTATTTTGTTGTTCAAGGATTGGTTGGTAATATAAAGATGAAACTGGTCAAAAAAAACGTTTCCGACTAGTTTCATAATTTATATTCTTGTATTCAACTAAAAGTAATTACGCCATTCTTTTAAAGACTAATACTAGATTTTATATCTGTAGAAAGATAACTAATGGAACTGTAATTGAATTTATCTATGTAAAAATGAAAATAATACCTAAGTAAGGAGTTTCTTTACGAAATAGTACGGGCGAAAAATCTATTCTTTCCAATCCTTAAGCATTGCACCAAGTCTCATAACGGTCTGTGAAAGAATTTGACTTACTCTAGATTCACTAATAGAAAGAACTGCACCAATTTCTTTTAAGTTCATCTCTTCATCATAGTAAAGGGATATAACCAAAGCCTCTCTTTCAGGTAACTGCTTTATAGCGTCAACCAAAGCAGTCATAAATCTTTTACGACTTGTTACATAAGATGGATCTACTATATCTGCTTTTTCATCTGGACTGCCAGAGATTACATCTTCTGTAACACCTAAATCCTCAATACCTATCATTTGACATGAAGAACATTCCATAATCATTTGATGATATTCTTCTAAGGAAACATTCATCTCATCAGCAATCTCTTTTTCTGTAGGTAATCTACCAAGTTTATGAGATAGCTTATTATGAACCTCTGCTATAGCTCGGTCATTTTTATGAACATGTCTAGGAGCCCAATCGCTTCGTCGCAACTCATCAATCATTGCCCCTCTAATTCTAATAGACGCAAATGTATCAAATGTAGCCCCTAGACCACCCTCATAATTTTGAGCAGCTTCTAATAACCCAATCATTCCAGATTGAATAAGATCATCTAATTGCACTGAAGCAGGTAACCTTGCTTTCAAGTGCAACGCAATACGTTTAACTAGAGGGGCATATTTATCTACTAATGCCTCTCTATTATCTTTCTGCTGTTTATAAATTTGTGCGGGATTCAACATTTAATTCAAAACTCTTAATTACTTGCCTAGATTATACTCCAAACAAAAAATTATTCATTGACCACCTTCTCTTCTACTGATCTTTGTACCAAATTTTCTACAAAAAATTCTAAATGACCTTCAGGTCTGTACGGAATAGGCCAATTAACTACTCTTAAAGCTAATGCTTTAAATGCTAAAGAAGATGGAGACTTAGGGAATGCATCTACAACAACCTGTCTCTTTCTAACAGCCATCTTTACATTAACATCATTTGGTACACATGAAACTAATTCTAAGCTAGCATCCAAGAATCTGTCAGTAACTTTCGTTAGTTTAGCAAATAAATCTTGACCTTGCTTTAAACTACTTACCATATTTGCAACAATTTTGAATTTATACACACCATAATCATTATTTAAGATCTTCATCAATGCGTAAGCATCCGTAATTGAGGTAGGTTCGTCACAAACTACAATTAAAACATCTTGAGCTGCACGAGCAAAAGCAAGAACCATATCAGCAATACCTGCCGCTGTATCAACAATTAAAATGTCAATCTGTGTTTTTAATTCACTAAAGGCACGAATCAAGCCAGCGTGCTGAGCAGGGGTTAATTCAACCATAGATTGAGTACCAGATGTTGCTGGTACAATCTTTAAACCATGAGGACCTTCAACCATTACATCATCAAGCGTACATTCACCTGATAACACATGAGATAAGTTTTTGCTAACTCTAATTCCTAACATTACATCAATGTTCGCCAACCCCAAGTCAGCATCAAGTAAAAGAACCTTCTTTCCTTGTTGACATAAAGAAACTGCTAAATTTAAAGATACATTAGATTTACCAACACCACCTTTACCGCCAGTTACGGTAATAACTTTTATAGCCTTGTTATTGTTCTGTGCCATTTTACGTAGTCCTTCTGCTTGATCCATAAAACTCTCTCTATCTTACGCTTACGAAGGTTGTGTTAAATCCCTCGACCAGCTTGCCCCTGTTTCTAATCTATTTTCATTTCCTTCGGATACAGAATTCTCATTTTCTTCTATATTTGCTAGAAGTTTTAAGACAAAACTTCTAGCATTAGCAGGTTCCAAATCCTCAGGTACTCTCTGTCCAGTGGTGATATAACTTAAAGGTAAATCATGTTGAATACATAAGCTAGCAGCATCGCCTAAACTTAATGATTCATCGATTTTAGTAAGAATTAGACCATCGATACCAATTTTACTAAATCTCTTATAACTATCCTCTAATACTCGGCGTTGTGATGTTGCAGATAACACAAGGTAATTTTGAAGTTTAACCCTAGCATTCTTCTCTAATTCCATTAGTTCTTGTTCTAATCTATTATCTCTCTGTCCAAAACCAGCAGTATCAATTAAAACTAAACTCTTATTTCTTAAAGAATATAAAACATCTGCAAGTTCAGAAAAATCTTCAACCTGTTTTACAACGCATCCCATAATACGTCCGTAGGTCTGAAGCTGTTCCTGAGCACCAATTCTATAATGGTCTGTACTAATTAAAGCAACTTGGTCACTTCCGTACTTAAGTGCAAATCTTGCTGCTAACTTTGCAACAGTTGTTGTTTTACCAACACCTGTTGGGCCAACTAACGCTATTGCACCACCATTTTTCATAATAGAATCATTGCCAATATTTATATTATTTATCAATATTCGTGCCAATTCCTGCCATGCAATACTAAAGGTAGCATCGTTACCAACCTTGTTAGCAAGTTTAATTGCAAGTTCTTCATTAAACCCTGATGACACAAGCAATCTAGACACCATAGCCCTTACAGGTTCTTCTCTCTCACGAGTATCAGCCATTAAACCTGCAAGCTGATATTGAAGCAGTTTTCTAATAGATTCTACTTCTTTAGACAAAGCTATAATTTGTTCATTATCAACAGCTGACACTTTGTTTTTATTAGCATTATCATCCTTATATGAATTACTAATAGAATCTTGCTGTGCAGTATTGTAATAATCCTTAAAACTAGAAGTATTTTTTAAAGGTTTGGGAGATTCGTCAACTTTTTTTGAAGATACAACTGGACGTTTTTGCTGACGAGCTAATAACTCTGCCAAAGAATCGGCAAATTGCTCTTGCTTTTTCTTTTCTGCAGCCGGATTTTTGACACTTTTATTATATGAAACTGATTTTTGCTTAGCGCTAGACGATAGTTTGACACTATCATCCGCCAATTTATCGTCAGCACGTTTACTAACATTATTATCTTTTTGAACAGAAGAATTTGAAACAGCATCTTCAACCTTATAATCAACTGCCGCTACAACTTCCATTCCTCCACTAACCTTTTTACTAGACATGATTATAGCGTCAGGACCTAATTGCTCCTTTATTTCCGCAATCGCTGTACGCATATCTTTAGCAAAGAATCGTTTTAAATTCATTAATTAACCTCTATTGTCCAACGGCACTGACAATTTTTATTTGCTTGTCATCAGGAATTTCTTGATATGATAAAACTCGTAACCCTGGAATTGAATTTTTCACAAATCGTGCCAAGGTTGTTCTTAATAAACCAGATGTCAACAATATTGCTGGTTGACCTTCCATTTCTTGTCTAACAGTTGCATCTGAAAGAGATTTTTGTAATCTTTCAGCAAGACCTGGTTCAATACCAGCTCCATCAGCCCCACCTGACTGTAATGACTTATGCAATATTGTTTCTAAATCTCTAGATAAAGTAATTACTGGAATTGTATCAACAGAACCAACAATATCCTGAACTATTAATCTTCTTAAACCTATACGACATGCAGCTGTCAATACTTCTGCATCCTGGCTCTTTGGAGCATAATCAGTTAAAGTTTGTAATATAGTACGCATATCTCTGATTGGTACACCATCGTTCAATAAGTTTTGAAGAACCTTTGTTAAAGCACCTAAACTCATTAAAGTAGGCACCAAATTTTCCACAAGCTTTGGTTGAGATACTGAAACTTTGTTGAGAAGATTTTGAACTTCTTCTTGTCCTAGCAATGATGTTGCTTGTTGAGACAAGATTTGACTTAAATGTGTTGCAATAACTGTTGCAGAATCTACAACCGTATATCCATAACCAAGTGCTAACTCTGTACTTTCCTTTGAAACCCAAACAGCGTCTAAACCAAATGCAGGATCCTTTGTTGGAGTTCCTGGCAATTCACCAAAGACAGCTCCAGGATTAATAGCCATATCCTTATCTGGAAATACTTCTGCTTCTCCAAAAGTTACACCCATTAAAGTTATACGATAAGTATTTGGAGTTAAATCTAAATTATCTCTAATATGTACAGGAGGTACCAAGAATCCCAATTCTTGAGACAATTTCTTTCTTACCCCTTTAACTCTATTTAACAATTCTCCATTTTGGTTCTTATCAACCATTTGAATAAGTCTATACCCAACCTCTAAACCAATTACGTCAACTGGAGCAACATCATCCCATGACAATTCTTTATTTTCAGGAGCAGGAGCTTCAGTTGAACTAACCATTTCAATTGGATTTTCTTTAGCTTGTTTTTCTTTCTTATTCATCCACCATGCACCTGCACCACAAATAGCAGCCAACATTAAGAAAGCAACATGAGGCATACCTGGTGTAATCCCCATAATCCCCAATATACATGCAGATACAATTAAAGAACGAGGATCCTTAAATATTTGAGAAAGAACAACCTTCCCCATATCCTGTTCAGCATTTTGTCTTGTAACAATAATAGCTGTAGCAACTGATAACAATAATGATGGAATCTGAGCAACAAGTCCGTCACCAACAGTTAATTTAGTATAAACATCTGTCGCTACCATAAATGTTAAATCATGCTGAGCAATACCAACAATCATCCCACCAATAACATTTATAAATAGAATTAGGATACCTGCAATAGCATCCCCTTTTACGAATTTACTAGCACCGTCCATCGAACCGTAGAAATCAGCTTCTTGAGTTACTTCAGCACGACGAACTTTAGCTTGTTCCTGAGTAATCAAACCTGCATTTAAATCAGCATCGATTGACATCTGTTTTCCAGGCATTGCATCAAGCGTAAATCTTGCACTTACTTCTGAAATACGTCCTGCACCTTTAGTAACAACTACGAAGTTGATGATAACGAGGATACTGAATACTATTAAACCTACTACGAAGTTACCGCCCATAACAACGTTACCAAACGATGCTATTACGTTACCAGCTGCATCTCCACCTGCATGCCCTTCAACCAAAATAATACGAGTAGAAGCAACATTTAATGATAATCTTAATAGTGTTGCAATCAATAAAACAGACGGAAAAGAAGCAAAATCCATTGGTCTTTTTGCATAAATTGTCACCAAAAGAACAATCATAGATAGAGCTATGTTAAAAGTAAATAAAATATCAAGCAAGAACACTGGCATTGGCAACATTACCATCCCTAAGCAGACAAGTACTAACAATGGAGTACCAATTGCTTTATATGGCAATGAGTTTAATTTACCCAATATCGATGAAAAATTCATATTTTATTTATCACTCTTACTAAAGTAATTTAATTATATCAAACTATAAATATAAAAAATTCTACTAACAACAAATGTCTTAAACATTATAAATCAAGTAATTATTGATTGAGAAACGTCTTACCAAATAATATATAGATTATATGAAAATGATCTACTTTTATATACAAATTACATACCAATTTAAACATATTACAAATGTTATTCAATATTACTTAATAAAACTAATTAAATATCAATGATTTTAAAACAACATAATATAAATAGAACTATTTAAAAATGCACTCGTGACAACAATAAAAAAGGATGTCCGAAGACATCCTTTTAAAATCAATTATAGATTAAGATAAATCTAAACTATTACCACCAAGCTTCTACTTGAGTACCTACAGTGATTTGTTCTTCATCTTTATCTACGTTCTTAGAAGCGTAGCCAGGGTTCCAGCTGTTAGCGAATAAATCACCTGAGATGTAAGATACATAGAATCTAATTGCTGGACGTGACCAGAAGCCCTTACCTGGAGTAAATTGTTGAGCTAAAGTAACCTTAGTTACATCTGGATCTTCGTACTTAGCAGTATCCGCTACCCATCCGTCAGTCTTAGTAGCTGAGTAACCTAATTCTAATGTTGTACGAGTGTATTCAGTCCACTTGTATTCTGGACGTACTACTACACTGTAATCCCAACCTGAACGGTTTGTAGTCCAAGCGTTATCATCGTGGTTTTCACCTGAGTTCTTATGAGACCAAATCAAGCTATAGCCTAAACCGAAGTTGCCAGCATCTAATGTACCCCAATCGATTAAACGTACTGTTTCTACGTCTGTATCTGGAGTGTAGTTGTCACCAGCGTGGTTACCAAAATCACCAATGTAAGCAAAACCGTTTGAACCGTATTGGATAACAAACTTGTTCATTACTGACATAGCATCAGTGTTGATTGTAGAGTTGTGTTCTAAAGTAACTAAAGCACCTGATCTTGCTTGGATTTCACGGTTGTTACCAGCAGCTTCTTCCTTTTGAGTGTCAGAAACGAATGGTAAAGCGTAGATTACAGATGCATCAACTGTACCAAAACCTACTGGAATACCGTTCCAACGAGCGTCTAACTTGTAAACGTTTCTGAAGTGCTCTGGAGCAGCGTCACGACCGTCGTTAGCCCACTTAGTAACAGCGAATGCTAAGTTACCCATACCAACATCAATGTTTTCGATACCAGCACCGTAACCTGAGTTGTTCAAGTAGTATAAGTCTAAGATATGGATATCTTTACGTTGATAGAATCTCTTACCAGCCCAAATTGAGTAACCATCAGCTGTATCATACTTAGCGTATAATTCACGGATAGATAATCTTTGACCATCCCATGGACCTTGGTTACCAACGCCTTGCCATGAGTTACCTTGTTGATCTACGTTACCTTCAGTAGTACCATAAGCAACTAATGTGTTTACTGTAAACTTTGAGTTAGCCTTGTTGTAAACTTCTTGTGATAATGCAAGTTCAGCATATGTATCACATTCATCAGCTAAACGACCTACACGGTGACCTTTATTACCATTACCCAAACAGTAAACAGCACCACCTTCTGTGTTTGCTTGCATACCAGCACGGAAATAACCGTGGAAATCAACAGCTGAAGCAGTTACTGAACCTAAAGCTAAAGCTACTGCAGCTGAAAGAGGAAGCCAATTTGCCTTCATAATAATTCCTTATATCCTATCGGATTTACTTTATATTAAACTACAAACATCAGTTTTATAAGAAAAGACCACTTTTTCCTTCAAAACTGTTTTTTGTATTATACTTACAAAAATTTCAAAAAACTATAGAACTAACTCACATTTTTGATACAAATTGCGTTTCTATAAATATTTTTAACAAATATTGTTTTTTAAAATAAAAAACAAATATATACGCAAATTTCTTTATTTTTATAAGATTTTACTGATAATAACTTAATATTATTCATGAAAACGATTTTGATATTAACAGAATACTTGTTTTGCTTTGCAAAATTTTCATAAAACTTTTTTAACATTTTTAATTGTTTTTTTATAAAAAACACTTAAAAACAAAGGAACAAAAGCCGGTTTTAGCTTTTGTTCCTTAATTTTTAAGTATTTTAAAGAATTTTAATCAATTATCAGAAAAACATCTATCTAATTCATTAATTATTTTTAGTAATTGCATATGTTTAGCCTTTTCATTTTTGTAAAATTCAAAAGCATATGGAAATACTTTACAACTAGCAGGAAGTCTTGATTCACAATAGATTATCTCTCTAAATTTTCTTATCAACACAAATTGTAACCACTCATGAAGTTCCATTTTATCCATAAAAAATGGTTCCATACTATTATAATAACTCAACGGAAGTTCTGTATTTTTCCAATAATTAAGATTTTTTAATTCTAACTCTAAACGTTCAAGAATATCCAAAACTCTTTTATTTAAGAAAATTGTATCAACAGTAACACTTGTCATTTGTATTTCCAATATATACTTTATTTAATAGAACACTACTAATATCTTTTCGTAACCCAATTATACTATAGCAACCAATATTTTGTTACTAGTACATATATCTCTGCTAATTTTTCAATAAGTAGCAACATAATTAATAAGAAACATAAAAACTTTTTAAGATATAAGTAAACAAGGGTTTATAAATAGTAAATAATTTGAGTTTTATATTTTTCTCTTTATATATTGATTAGTTACATCTATATATATTGTATTAACACATACATAAAGACCTAACCTCATTTTATGAAAATGGTATGTCCTAGAATTATTGTATGTTCTCAACACTTGGTTCCAAGTGTAAAAATGACAATCTCTTTTGATGTTTAATATTTTTGAAATTAGTATCTTTTTACAAATATTTCAATTTTTATTACTGTTTATTTCGTAAAATACAAAATACAAAAAAAAAAAGACAAGTACCAATGGAGTGCACCCCATAAGTTGAACAAATAAAACTTATACATATTTTAAGGCAGAATTTCTTACTTCACTAGGAGTTCTGCCTTTTAATTTTTGCTGTATTCTATCA
>JAXJQF010000155.1:0-5830 GCA_036311285.1 Ruminobacter sp.
ACAATATCTGCGTCAGCCCATTTAGCTAATTGTTGTTGTGTAACAGTTTTACCGGATCCGAAAGGACCTGGAATAGCTGCTGCTCCTCCTTTAGCTACGGAGAAGAAAGTATCTTGTGCTCTTTGACCAGTTACTAATGGTATATCTGGATCTAATTTTTCAATGTAAGGACGGCTTCTTTTTACAGGCCATTTTTGGAGCATTTGTATTTTTTCACCATCAACAGCTGCAATATCTTCTAATACAGTGTATTCTCCTTCAGCTGCAATTTCAGTAACTTCACCTTCCATAGCTGGTGGAACCATAATTTTGTGTAAAACTGCAGTAGTTTCTTGTACTTCTCCGAGTACATCTCCGCCTTTTACTTTGTCCCCAACTTTAGCTACAGGTTTGAAAGCCCATTTTTTCTCTTTGTTGATGGAATCTACATCAATACCTCTTGCAATGAAGTCACCAGATTCTTCTCTGATGATTCTTAAAGGTCTTTGAATTCCGTCAAAAATAGAACTCATTACACCAGGACCAAGTTCTACAGACAATGGACCACCAGTACATTCTACTACTTCACCCGGTTGAATACCGGCTGTTTCTTCATATACTTGGATAGTTGCGGTGTCACCTTCTAACTCAATGATTTCACCGATAAGCTTTTCGTCACCTACCCTAACCATCTCAAGCATCTGAGCCCCTCTCATACCATCTGCAATAATAACAGGCCCAGCAATCTTAATAATATTTCCTTCAATAATCATTTAACCATCTCTACCCCAATAACTCTTTTAATAAGGTCATTTATTTGTTCAGATGAACCTTCTGAGGACCCATCTTTATCTGGTATTTCAATTATCATTGGTAAAACATTTGAACCAATTTTTCTATCAATGTGATTTCTTATTTCATTAGCCATTAATTGGGTAATGATAATAATTGAAATTTCTTCATCTAAAAATTTATCAAAAGCTGCGATAGCTTCTTCAGGAGTATTAACTACTTCTGCTTTTTTGACACCACCTAATCTAAATCCGGAAACAGTGTCAATATCACCTATAACTGCTACTGAACTCATATTAACATCTCCATGATTTTAGAATTAGGGAAGTCTGCTTCTCTTTTTGCTCTTGCAATAATTTTTAAATTTTTAATTTCATTTTCTTTTTGACTTAAATAACCAATAATTGGACCAATTCCTAGTGGTTTTTTAGAAGCTAAAGATTTTGAATAGTCGGAAGCATATTTATCTAATGCTTTTTCAAATAGAGCGACTGAGCCAGTTTCATTATACATTGGCATCACATCAGTCAAAGCTTCAGCATATTTTGTTCCTTCCAGACCAGAAACTACATTTGTAACATCTGGAGATTCCATTAAATCTTTAAGTTTCCATTCACGTAATTGGTACCCTTCTTCTAATATATAAGGAGAGATTGCATCATAATCTAGACCATCTTCTTTAGCCCTTATAATTAGTTTAAGATTAGCTACATCAACCTGTGTTCCAACATATGAGTATAAAATTTGTTTGTTTTCATCTGAAGGAACATCAGTAGAACGTAATAATTTGCCTAAATAATATTTGTCTAAAGCTGATTCTAATGGAAGAATCATTTTAGTATCTTCATATTGTGGAAGAGCATCTTCTAATGCTGTTGAGTATTCAGTACCATCCAAACTTGTTACAATATCAGTTACACTATCTGAGTCAGCTAAAGCATCTAACTCTTCATATAATGATCCACAAGGAATTAATAATTCCCTTGTTTCTTCTGGAGTAAGACCAACTTCTTTAGCGGTTAAAAGACTTTTGATGTTGTCCACATCAGTTTTTCTAGACATGACAGCAAAAGGTTTTTTAATTTCTTTAGGAGCCAATCTTGCAACAAAGTCATAAGTGTTAGCACGTTCAACATCTAATGCTTTATCGAGTGGATATTCATCTAAAACATCAGCATAGTCAGGGCTGCCTCTGAGATAATTTTCAACTTCATCAACATTGTTGGTTTCAACAAGTTCAGAAATTTGTTTTTCATCAAAGAGTCTTCCTTTTCTAGCTCTTACTCTTGAACTTGGGTTAAGATAAGGATAAACGTCCAAAATTGGTCTAGATGTAATGATTACAACTACTGCACCTACAACAAGTATTGCGATAACACAAAAGACAAGAAATGTGTCTTGTGTAAGTCCCATTGAACTTATTAAGGTAGCAATTTCATCTGCCATAATTTATCCTCCTAATTATTTAAATAATATTTCAGCAACTTCACTACGTAAGATACTTTTAAATCTATCTAATCTAGCTTCAATTGTATTATTTACTTCAATATCTCCATTAACGGTCTTTAAAATAGCTCCACCCATAGCGTCAATAGGTTCACCTAATGTGAACTTGATATCTTCTAATTGGAAAGAGTCTGAACCACTTGCAGATAATTCTTCTTTAATTTTTTTAGTATCAGCTTCATTTAATTGAATAATTAAATCATTTCCGCCAATTTCATCAGCAGCTTCTTTAATCATTTTACTTAATGAATCTTCATACTCGTCGTCGCCTGAAGAAGCTTTAGTTTTTAACTGATCGACTGCTTGATTGAAAGCAGCATCAATTACTTCTTCTTTAGCGCCTAATTCTGCCCTACGAGCATTCATCTTAGCTTCAGAGATAATTTGCTGATATCTCATATCAGATTGTTTTTTACCGTTATCTAAAATTTTAGTTTTTTCAGCTTCAGCGGTTTTTTCAGCTTGTGCTTGAATTGCTGAAACTTCAGCATTGGCATCTTGAATGATTACATCAGCTTTCCCTTGGGCTTCAGACATAATGCTTGAAACAATTTTATCTGTGCCTGAGCTCATATAAATTGCCTCCTTAACCTAAGATTCCACCGAATACCATAAGTAAAATAGCAATCAAGAAACCGTAAATAGCTTGTGTCTCTGGTAATGCAGAGAAAATAATACCACGAGCAAACATATCATTATCTTCAACAATAGCACCAACAGAAGATGCTGCTGCCATACCTTGTCCCATACCGGAACCTAAACCTGCAAATCCAATAGCTGCACCTACACCTATAGATACAATACCTGCTTCAACTGGTAATGCTTTTGCATTTCCAATGAAACCTGCAAATACTAATAATAAGATTGCAACCAAGAACCCATAAATAGCCTGAGTTTCTGGTAATGCAGAGAAAATAATACCTCTTGCAAACATGTCATTATCTTCTGCAACTGCACCTACAGATCCAGCAGCTGCCATACCTTGCCCTAAACCGGAACCTAATCCAGCAAATCCAATTGCTACTCCAGCACCAATAGCTGCTAAAGCAGTACCTAAAGCAATTTCTACCATATTTAATTCACCTTTGAAATAATATTGATTTTATAATTTAATTTAAGATATAAATGAAAAATTTTTAATTTTTAATTTTAGTAAATGTCCTTTTTGCTTTAAAAGCATCAAATTTACCTTTACCTTCCATGAAGAATTGAGAGAAGAATTCCACATAGTTAAGACGTAAAGAGTTAATGAATGCACCTAATACTTGGAAAGCAAAGTTTGCTATGTGTCCACCAATGAATATGATAACTCCTAGAACAATACCAATAACTGGAATCATGTCTCCAACTAAGTTAGTTAAGATGTTAACAGTCATAGCGATACCACCAGTAGCTAAACATAATGCTAAAAGACGTGCGTAGGATAAAACATCTCCCATGAATCCGAAGATATCCATTACACCATATGCACCGTTAGCCCATACTAACATTCCAATAGTTGCAATTATTAAAACCGCACCTATAGCTATACCAACAATACCTAATGAAGGAAGAGCTATTCCCATAATAGGACCATTAAGTACACCTAAAGCTAGGAAAATAATACCTGCTTCCAATACAAACCAACAAATTTGAGAACCAATTGCATCTTTCTTATTACCATATCTTAAATTGTTAATAGCACCAATAAGGAATCCAATATTAGTGTAAATAAGACCAATAGCAATAGCAATTAATAAGATATTTTGAGGATTTTTGAATGATTCAACAGCAGCAATAACTGTTGGTAATTTGAAACCTAACATTCTTTCTGGGAAATCTCCCAGGAAACCATTCGTAATTAAACCCAGTATAACGGACCACAGTCCTGACCAGATTAAAATCCAACCAAAGGAATGCATTGACTCTTTGATTTTTCCAAGACCCAGTAATAATACTACACCAATAAGAGAAACAATTAACCCGTAAACTGCATCGGTTAAACAGAAACCGAAGAAGAATGGGAATGTAATTGCAACAAAAATTGTTGGATCAATTGCATTGTAACGTACTGGAGAGTACATATCAACAAGGTATTCGAAAGGTCTAGAATACCATCCATTTTGTTGTAGGATAGGAACATTTTCATCATCTGTACCTTCAACCTCTATTGTTTCAAAGGCACAATGTCCATCAGAACTTTTTTCAACCAATTGTTCAACTTTTTCAGTGTCCTTTTCAGGCACCCAACCTTCAAAGACATATGCATCTTTAGTTTGAACAAAAGATGAAAGGATTTCGTTCTTATCTTTTTCATTTTCCAATTGTTCTTTGAGAGCTAATATATCATCGTCCCATTGCTCAGCAACTGCTCTTAATTCTGATTTAACAGCAGCGCGTTCTGATTCAATGGTCAATAATCTTGAATCTGCATTTGAAATAATTTGTTGAGGAGTACCTTCGACATCTCCAATTTCAATTTTCTCAAAGTCAAATTTACGAAGTGTTGAATAAACTTCGTCACCTAATTCTTTTAATGTTACTACGACGATAATTTCTCCCGCTTTATCATCCATAGGAACAGTAAATATATCTAATTCGTCTGTCAATTTACTTAATTCATTTTTGATTTCTGAAGTAGATCCAGCATCAATCCTTCCAACAGTAGTAGAAGTGTACTTTGAATCCTTTAAAAGAGCTAAATCCATGTCAAAATTAGATAAACGATTAGCCAAACTTTTATTAGACTGTAGTTCACTTGTTTCAGTGTCGAGTGCGGCTAGTTTTCCTTCAATGACACTAGTTTTGGACTCAACTTGAGCCAATGTATCTTCAGCCTTTTCAATAAAGGCAGGAGTGTCTAATTTCTCCACTTCTTTTTGAACTGGCATGTCTGGACTAATAAAAGACATTAAAGTGTCTTTTAACCCATGGCCTTCTGATAAAGAATTTCCTAATAGTTCAGATATACCATTTGTTTTCATAAGAAGAGAAGATAATTTACCAGTGTACGGAGTTGCTTTCGCAGGAGCAACTAATTCCGCCAATTCAGGATCTTGCTGAATGCTTTCAGAAATATCACTGACTTGTATAAGCCCTGATTCATGGAGAGCATCCACTGTAGGAGCTACATACTTATCAAGTGTAACTATTCTTATTTTACGCATTCTAGCTGTCTTGAACATATAATCTCACACTACAAAATATTTTTGACAATAACTGAAGCAGCTTCATCTACATTTGCCATTGCAGCATTTTTAATAGATGCAACGTCCTCATCGGACTTTTTAGCAATAGATTCTGCTTCTACTTTAGCTTTATCTTCTGCATCAAAAACAGTTTTTTTTGCTTCTTCTTCTGCTGCTTGTTTAGCTTGAGAAATAACTTCTTCAGCTTTTACTTTTGATTCAGCAATTAAGTCTTTAGATTTAGACTCTGAATCAATAATAAGTTGTTCAGCATCAAATTCAGCTTTTTTTATCATTGCGATTGCGTCTGATATCTCTGCCATAATTAATCACCATGGTACACTTATTTTTATTGTGCAATATATATATCTTTTACTATTTAATAT
>JAXJQF010000156.1:0-43627 GCA_036311285.1 Ruminobacter sp.
TTAAGCGTTCAAGAAAAAATAATTAATTTTTTTTTAAAAGCTAAAAAATATTACCACTTTAAAAACGTTAAAACCCTTGTACTACAAGGGTTTTTGTTTCAAAAGTGTAAAACTTGAGAATATATAAAAATCATAAAATAGTCAAAAGAATATTTAACTATTTTATCTGCCCCAAACAATCAAAGCTTAAAGTTACATTATTAAGCTTTTACTTTAAATCTAACAAGTCAAGTATACTACTTAAATCATCAACAACAAAGTCTGCTTTACAGTTGTATAACTGCTCTTTTGTATGCACGCCAGTTGTTACAGCTACATTTGGCATGTTTGCATTAATTGCCATTTGAATATCTAAAGTACTATCCCCAACCATAACACATGACTTGATAGGTAACTTTAAACTATCCGATATTTTTCTAAGCATTTGATTATTAGGTTTTGAGATTGCTGTATCAGCTGTAACTACATAATCAACATACTCTTCTAAATGTGCATATTTGGCAACTCTATTCCAGCCCTTCATAGACTTACCTGTAGCAACAGCTATCTTTATACCATTTTCCTTTAATTTCTTTATAACATCTAAGGCACAAGGAAATAATTCTGTTGGTTTAGCATCCTCTAATTCTGTATAAGTCATTCTATATGTTTCTGCTACCAATGCCTGAGTATCTGCGGATTCATTAGGTATAACCTGTTGAATAGCCAAATTTAAACCTAAACCAATTACATTAAAACAAGCTTGTTGACTAGGTACTTCTATATTATGCTTTTTACAAGATAATCCAATACACTCAACAATTCTCGGAATTGAATCCATCAAGGTACCATCAATATCAAACACTACACATTTTATTCCAGATAACAGTTCTTTTTTTCTTTTCATTTTAAAACAAACTCTCAAATAATCTTTGTTACTTTTAATTCTACATAGCGATTTACAATCTCAGTCTAAAACCTCTAATCTACAGTTGCTTTAATTATTATCTATTTTTCCTTTTATATTTTTAAGAACATTAGATAATTCTTCTGTCAAAGGAGCAATGACTGTCATTTCCTTTCCTTCAATCGGGTCGACAAAGGTTATCTTCTCGGCATGTAAAAACATACGTTCTAATCCGTATGTTTGTGAATAATATTCATCATTTTCACGAATACCATACTTGTCATCACCAAGAATTGGGTATCCTTTATATTGTAGATGTACTCTTATTTGATGCGTTCTACCAGTTCTTGGAGCGCATTCTATTAACGTTACAACATCCTCTTGATTATTTGTAGCGGTTATAACCTGTCTAATATTAAAGTCTGTAATTGAAGGTTTTCCATTATTCGGATCAACCTTTACAAAGCGCTCACCAGAGGATAAAACATTCTTAACTAATGGAGCATTAACCAACTTAATCTTATTAGGAAACTTACCACAAACTAAAGCTAAATACTGCTTATGCATTGTCTTCTCTCTAAATTGTTCATGCAACTTTCTTAATGCACTTCTCTTTTTAGCAATAATTAAACAACCACTAGTTTCTCTATCTAAACGATGTGCAAGTTCTAAATACCTAGCTTCTGGACGTAGTGATCTTAAAGCTTCAATAACACCATAATCAACTCCACTTCCTCCATGTACAGACATACGTGCAGGTTTATTGATTACAATTACCCCTTCATTTTCAAATAAAATTGAATCAGCTAACTTCTGTACATTAGTAAGCTTAGCTGAAGGTGCAATTACTGGAGCTTGCGATACACGAACCGGAGGTATGCGAACTATATCTCCACATTGAAGCTTATACTCTGGCTTGATACGCTTTTTGTTTACACGAACCTCTCCCTTTCTAATGATTCTATAAACCATACTTTTAGGAACGCCTTTAAGTATGCCTATCAAAAAGTTATCTATTCTGCCACCAGCAACATCTTCATTTATTTCTCTAGTTGTAACACTTTTAAATTTTTCCATTTATTTACCTTTAAAATGAAGGATTTTTCTCGATAATAGAATAATACAAATTATACATAGACAAAAGCAAAAAAATATAAAAAAAATTAATATATTACTTTTATAAACAAAGATAAAAAATTTAGCTTCTAATTGTAAATTTCGAACTAAAAAACACCTTAACATTCTCTAAAATCGAAACGTTTTCTTAGTATTAGACAAAAAACATACAAAAAGTTAGAAATCCCCCTAATTTTAACACTTTAAAACAGTTTATGTGTTGCTCTAACTTGCAAAAAATAAGATAATATGCAAGCCTGCATTTTTGTATTTTTAGTCAACCCAAAATGACAGTTTTAAAAAAAATTATGGCACATAAAATCTGTACAGATATAAGCTTTTAACCACGCTTTTATCTCTTAGTCTTTAAAGAAAAGGTAAGACTTGCTCTTTTGATGAAATCGGAATAATTCAAAATCAAGCACTTATTAAAGATTTTCAAGAAGATACTGTACTCAACAATAACAAAAACAAAAAGAGTCTATTTTTAATGAAAAGAATGTTAATTAACGCAACTCAAAAAGAAGAGATGCGTATAGCCTTAGTAGACGGACAAAAGATCTATGATTTAGACATTGAATCTGCCGGATACGAACAAAAGAAAGCAAATATTTACAAAGGTGTTGTTACTAGACTTGAACGTAGTTTAGAAGTAGCTTTTGTAAATTATGGACACGACAAGAGTGGTTTTTTACCGTTAAGAGAAGTTGCTCCAGAATACTTAACAGTTAATCCAGAAACAAAGCAAAAAGAGCTAGTCGAAGGAACAGAAATCATTGTTCAAGTAGAGAAGGAAGAAAGAGGTAAAAAAGGTGCTGCATTAACAACCTATATCTCATTAGCAGGTTCATATATAGTTTTAATGCCTAACCATCCAAAATCTGTTGGTGTTTCCAGAAGAATCGACAGTGAAAACAGAAAAGACCTTAAGCAAATAATCAACAGCCTAGACGTTCCTGACGGAATGGGTGTTATTATTAGAACTGCAGGGCTTGGCAAGACTGTTGAAGAATTAAATTGGGATCTTGAATTTCTAGTTAAAGTTTGGCGCATGATTGAATCTGCTGCCAACTCAAGACCTGCTCCTTTATTGATTCACCAAGAAAGAAACATGGTATTTAGAGCTTTAAGAGACTATATCACTCATGACATTAGTGAAATCATGATCGATAACGAAGAAGTTTACACTCAAGTAGTTAAACATTTATCTATCATTAGACCTGATTTCATAAACAAAGTACACTACTACAATGAAGAGGTTCCTTTATTCAACCACTTCCAAATCGAATCACAAATTGAATCAGCTTACCAAAGAGAAGTTCCACTTCCTTCTGGTGGTTCTATTGTAATCGACCCTACTGAAGCTCTTACATCAATCGACGTTAACTCTGCTAAAGCTACCAAAGGTGGTGACATAGAAGAAACAGCTCTTCAAACTAACCTTGAAGCAGCTGAAGAAATTGCACGTCAATTAAGATTAAGAGATATTGGTGGTTTAGTAGTTATCGACTTTATCGATATGAGACCTATAAAGAACCAACGTGAAGTAGTTAATAGAATTAGACAAGCTGTTCAAATAGATAGAGCAAAGATCGATTTAGAAAGAATCTCTAAATTCGGTTTATTAGAATTATCTAGACAAAGAATCAGACCATCGTTAGGTGAAAGTTCATCTCATCTTTGCCCATTATGCTGTGGTCAAGGCACTATCAGAGATAATGCTTCTTTAGCCCTTTCTATCTTACGTCTAATCGAAGAAGAAGCAATCAAGGAAGGCACTTCTAAGGTTTGTGCAAGAGTTCCTCTTGCAATAAGCGCATACCTTGCTAATGAAAAGAGAGATAACATTGAAGCAATCGAGAAGCGTCACCAATGTAGAGTTTACATAATTCCAGATGAAACATTAGAAGGTCCTCACTACCATGTTTCAAGAATCAAGGATTATGAAAACCAAAACATTAACAGCTTTAGCTTAATGCAAAAGAAGGATCATTCAGCAGGAATACAGCAAAACAACTTCCCTGCTTCTGCTCATGATCGAAGCGTTGCAGCAACAAACGCTCAACACTCTATCGAGGCACCAAAGCAACAACCAGCTATAAACATCACTGATGTTGTACAAGAAACAGCTCCAGTTGTTAAGAAACGTGGTCCAAGTGTAATTAAGAGATTATTCCAAGCTATCGGTTCAATCTTCTCATCTTCTGATGAAGAAAAGAACAAAGATAAGAAGAAATCATCTAGAAATTACAAGAATAAGAGAAATAGAAAGCCTATCGACAAGAAGTCTCGTAGCACTAAGAAACCTATTGAAAATTCAAAAGTTCCTGCTAACAACACTAACAAAAAATTAAGTAGCAAGTTAGCAAAACAAAAGAAGGCTCTTGAAAATAGACCTGTAATCGAAGAAACAATTGAAATCAAGCAAAAGAAAAAGCGCGTTTCAAAGGTTACAGACGTTAATACAAAGGTTACTTCTATTGAAGAACAAAACGTTGAACTTGAACAGAATGTTAAAGCTACAAGCTCTAAGAAAACTAGAAAACCTAAGAATCATAGAGAAAAGGTTGTATCTGAAAACTTTGAACAAGACACTAATAATGTTGAAGATTCAATGTTAGTTGAAAACAATCTTAGTGTAGATGAACAACATGATAAAGTTGTTGAAAAGGAAGCTTACGTAAGTAAGAAAGAACGTTTCAACAAACGAAATCAAGAACGCAAGCACAACGAAAAAGCTTCAATATCAGAAGAAATAAAGAATGTTGTATCTGAAACTATTGTAGAAACAACAGAAGATGAAGTAGTAAACGTTATTAAGGAATACCAACAACCAGCTAAGATTGGTTGCATTTCTAACGTTACTTTTGTGAAAGCAGAAATGACTGAACCTGAAAGCTGTACTTTAGAAACTACTGAAATTACTGTTGGTGAATTAACAGCAACAGAAGTAAGTATTAGTAACAAACATGCTGGTTTTAGTGCTATCATAAACATCCATCATAGTGAAATGACAGAACCTACTTCTCTAGAATTAGAAGCAGTAGAAAAGTCTGAAAGCATTGCACAAGATGAATTGTTTATGAGCGAAATAAGAGCTGCTGGTTTTGCTACAATTAAGAACTTATATTCAGCACCTATGACAGAAGCTAAGGAAGCTGACATTAAGTTCGATAAAGAAAGTATCGTTGCTGAGGTAGAAGTAGTTACTGAAACTGAAAACAAAGAAGAATAAGTAACACTTCTCTAAACTAGCATCTTAGATTAAAAACATGAACAGGTCTCAATGAGACCTGTTCTTTTTTGGCAAGATTTTTTACCGATAATATTCTATTTCAATTCAAAATAAATCAAATGATTATGTTTAACGAGCTATCGCACGTCTCACATATAAAGTTATCTTAGAAGAACAAATGAGTTCGTCATCCATAGTTTTTACATCAATTTGCCATACCTGAATGCTTTTTCCTATATTAATAGGATAAGTTCTTCCTTTGATTTTTGATGGAGATTTAACTGCTTTTATATGATTAGCGGAGATTTCAAGACCTAAACAAGATGCATCTTCCCCACAAACAAAATTCCCAGCAACAGAACCTAATGTTTCAGCAAGAACTACAGAAGCTCCGCCATGTAGATACCCAAATGGTTGAATTGTTCGGTTATCAACAGGCATAATAGCTTCAATATAATCATCCCCAAAATCTGTAAATTCAATAGCTAAATGCTCAAGCATATTTCCTTTAGAAAGACTATTTAACTTTTCTAAAGATATTTCCTTTGACCAAATCCTTGTCATAATATTTTCATTTATTTCTTTGTATTTTCTTTCTTAGTTTATGATTTTGATTTATCTGATTGTAGATTTAAATTTAGGCTACTTATAATCTCATCTCCATGTAACAACATCTCTTCTGATGCCTCTACAGTTTTATCGAGAGCGATACGTTCATCAAGTCTCATTGCTCCACTTTGACTACTTGTATTAATTTCTATATCACCTACTAATCTTTTTTCTTTTATAGCCTTATTTCCTTTGATTACATCTTGAATAATTTCATGTCCATCCTTTAGAGCTGATTCATGATATTCATGTAAATCAATTCTATTACTAATAGAAGTCTTTAAAGCATTATCATCTTCAGTTTCCTTTAATGTTACTGAATCTTTTAAATCATCAATACTATTAGAAGCTTTCTCCGAATTATTTGACTGTTTCGAACTTACCACTGTGTTATCTGTAGAACCAACTTTACCTCCGTCCGATTCTCTAATCGGAATAGATAAGCGAGCAGATTTTTCAACAATAATATGTTCAAATTCACTTAATAAATTTTTCAAAATTGTAGAAGTAACTGGTTTAGACGCAATACTTATCATCCCAGCCTTTCTACATTCTATACGTTCCTCGTCTGAGCTATTAGCAGTAAGAGCGACTATTGGGATATCTGCAATTTCTGAGATTATATATCTTGTTGCTTCAATACCATCCATAATAGGCATTCTTAAATCCATAAAGCATAAATTCGGAAGTTTCTTCTTACAAGCTTCAATAGCTTCTTGACCATTACTTGCTAGTTCAACAGTATGACCTAGTTTTTCAAGCATGGTCTTGATTACAAATTGGTTAATTTGTGAATCGTCAGCAAGCAAGATGTCATATTGAAGATTCTTATTCTTTTCAATCTTTCTTATTGACTCTGCGCCTATTAAACCTGATGGGATCTTTAGCGGTAAATCAAACCAAAATGTAGAACCAACACCGAGCTTACTCTTTACACCTATTTTACCACCCATGTGTTCTACTAAACGCTTGCATATAGCAAGCCCTAACCCTGTTCCACCATATTTTCTAGAAATTGAACTATCTAATTGTACAAATGGTTTGAATAGATTTGCCATACTTTCGCTAGGCATACCTGTACCTGTATCGACAACTGTAAAACGTAATTTATTACGATTTCTTTCAACTGTTAATACAACTCCCCCCTCTGAGGTAAACTTAATAGCATTCTTTATTAAATTAAATAGTATTTGAGATAAACGATGCTGATCCCCTACTATAAACTTAGGTACATCGTTTGCTAACTTTAATTGTAATGATATATTCTTTGACTTAGCTTTATCAGTCATCTGAATAACAGAAGACTCTAAAAGAAAATGAAGATTGAAGCTGATACTTTCAAGCACCATCGACTTAGTTTCAATCTTAGACAAATCTAAAACGTCATGTAATATTGTTTGTAACAATGAAGCACTATGAGATACGTGCTTAATGTATGAACGCTGAGTTTCATCTATATCTGTTTGTTCTAATAAATCTAGCATACCTAAAATGGCTTGTAATGGCGTTTTTATTTCATGCGACATTACTGCTAGGTATTCAGTTTTAGATCTATTAGCTAACTCTGCTATATCTCTAGCTTTTTGTAGTTCCTCATATTGTTTGTATTGATTAGTTACATCGACAGCAATTCCCATATAACCTTTAAAATCATTATTCTTAAAGATAGGCTCACAATTTATTCTAATCCAATACTTCTTATCATTTAATAAAATTCTAAACTCAAAGTTTAAAATTGGTAATCGCTTTGCTGCTAATTTTTTTATCTCATTTATCTTATCCTCATATAAACGAATATAATCAGGATCTAAAATATCAAAAAACGATTTACCAACAACATTTGCATAACTTGGGCCGTCATCATTATTTACATGCAAACGTTCATTAGAGAAACAACGGTCAATCGGAATATCAATAAACTTATAACGTTTATCTGTCTGAAAATACACTTCAAAAGATAAATCTCTAAACTTTCTTTGAACATTTTGATACTCAATTAGTTCTGAAGTTCTATATTTTACAGATTCCTCCAATTGATACTTATATTCAATTGTTCTAATAGATTCCGCTAAGAATTGTTGGATATTTTTTACTTCTCTACGAGTACTCATATCCAAAATTAAAGGAGTATGGTGTACGCAAACAAATAGCAGATCTTGAGATTGCATAAGAAGAGGGACTAAAATTACACTTCTTACAATGCTATTAAAACCTATATCCTTACTTTGAAAACCTTCAGCAACAGAAGGATCGTTTAAGACAATAATTTCTCCACGAAAAGCTGCTTTTATAGCACCAACGTTACGCCACTTATGTTCTCTTAGTTTTTCATGAGTAACTTTAAAAACCTCTAAGTCCTCATCCTCATCACGAGATTTAGTTAAAATACAAACATACTCAAAATTTACTAGCTTACTTAATGCATTTAATAAAACATTATATTGAGCCTCACGACCTCTTGCTAATGACAGCTCCTTATACAAATTAAAAATCTGCTGTCTATTATTATATATCCAGTTTTCACGGTCTTTGGCAAGTTCAACAATAAGCTTAGTTTTTTTAAGCTCTCGTTTTAATTCCTCTAATTCTTTATCCCTACTACTCATACTCTAATCTTTCCTATTAATAAAGTAAACAGTAGCAACTGTAAAATTGGAAAGTACAAAAGTATCTTCAATGTCTTTCCCTATTTCTCCACCTGAAGAGTAAACATTGTAGCAATATTCTTTATTATAAACTCTAACTTTATCTACTATATTTTCTTTAAAATTCTTCTTGTACTTACCCTCAGTGTAAGACACACACATAATATGTAAACATGCAATTATTGATGATCTATCCTTAATATTTGATTGAGACATAAATCCTTTAAACAATTCCTCTTCAACCGTTTTCATTAGATAGATATTATCACCTTGATTTAAATTTAAATGAGTTTTTACTCCTCTATTTTCAGTTATTCCTTCAATAATAGATGACCTAAATGCACGATTTCCATAAATAGAAGGTTCTAAACTTGAAATTACGTATTCTTCACGGTATTGTTCTGCTAAAGCATTTAATTCTTCAATTGACTTCGCGGATGTATCTTCACCTATTAGCTTAAATAAATAATCGGCAGCAGGCTGATTATTTATTTCTTTTAGTTCCAGGTCCTTCATATATGTAACTTCGCCCTTTAAACCTAATTCCTTAACAGGTGAGAACGACTGAATAGACACATCACAAGATAAATAAAATAAAGTTATCACATAAAGATTATCTGAGTCATATACCCCAGCGTGAGTAAATACCTTATTATTTCCTCTTTCTGAATTTATAGCACTTCCAAAGATCGGGATAGTATCCCCATAAACGTTTTCAATTTCTTTTTTTACACCATGACCAACACTTAAAGTGCCAAACAATCCCATCATAGTAGGCATAACACCTGGATAGTTAGCCATTTTAGATGCTTCTGCAATCTTTTGAGATATTCTTAAATTATGTTCCTCAAAGCAACATACTGCATTACCAAAACTTCCATAAATCTCATAAAAAGCTGTTACAAAAACTGTCTTCTTTTTATCATTGAAAGTAGTTACTTTAGTATTAGATTCTTGTGTCTTTTCAGCAAACTTTTTAACTGAAAAACGAGATTTTGCAGGAACAGATTCAACCTTTGTATTTATAAAAGATTCCTTTTCCAATAAAATGTCTTTATCAAAGGCACCGTAGTCCGTCCCTACACCTGTTATTACCACATCTGGAAATTTTTCAACAAAAAATTGTTGCAGTAATCTGAAATCGCAATCTAATGAAAAATAAACCAATAAAAAGCTTGGCTTTTTATCGTTCTCCTTCAATAAATTATCGAATACCTGACTTACAATATTCTCTTCGTTACCACCACATGCACTAACAGTACAAATTTGCATTACATTAATCCATTAGCTTCAATTTGCTTAAATTCTTTTATGGTTGCTTCTAATATATTTATTAACTTTTTTACATCATCTTCAAGAGTATTTATGTGCTCACCAGCTTTAAATCTATCATTTAAATCTTTAGACAGTTCAAACGCTTCTACAGCCCCATAAGTTCCACAAACAGATTTCATTGAGTGAACATTTAAAGATAATGTACTATAATCATTATCATCTAATGCTTTTTTTATTTTCTCAACTGTTTCTGAAACCTCTTCTATAAAGATGCTTATCAATGTTTGATAAGCCTCAGCTCCTAAATCATTAATAAGAGCTATTAAAATTTTTTGATCAACTAACATTTTATCCAAATTAATATTATATTTTTATTTATTAAAATTATTTCAAGGTTACAGTTTGAAAACTACATTGATAGGATTATAACAAACTATGTTTTATTTTTTTGTCTATCACATAAAAAAATTAAAATATAATTTCTTTTATTAACAATATGTGACATGTTATAAATAATTGAGACAAAGACACGCTAATTCAAATAATTTGTTATCAAAACAAACACTTTAATTAGCATGACTTGTGATAGTGAAATATCAAATTTTACGTTTGAAATTACTTAGTAAAAATTTAAATATCAGCATTAAAAATTATGACATCTCATATTTAGAGATCTTTGTTATCATGCCTTGCTTTTGCCACTTATCAAGCTTTCTATAAATAGTTGAGCTATTTATTGATAAATATTTAGCAGCCTTAGTGATCGAACCATTACATAATTCAATTACTGCTAATATATATTTACGTTCAACCTCTTCAATTGTTTCAATTTCCTTAACATCTAACGGTTTATAAACTAAAACTGACTTTTCAAAATCAATAGCATTTCCGTTACTATTTAAGCTAGAAGCCCCAGCCTCCGAACTCCCCATATTACCAACGAAATTAACATTAGGACTTTCGAGGTCAAAGTTCTCAGAATCAACTCCATTTGCACTTAAAGGTCCTTTTGATAAAGAAGCAAATTTACCTTCATTATTAATGTTTATACCGTCTTTCTGAGCATAGCCTTCTTTAAAATCTATGTTATATGATGAATCTAAGAACTTAGGAAGCATCTCCTTTGTTAAAAACTTACCGTTATTTAATACTACAGTACTATGTATAACATTTTGAAGTTGGCGAACATTCCCAGGCCATGTGTATCTTAACAATAGATTTTCTACTTCTTCAGTAAATTCTTCAAAATTTTTATTTTCTTCCTGAGAAAAATGTTTTAAGAATTTACGAGCAATTAAAATAACGTCTCGACCACGTTCTCTTAAAGGCGGCAAATGAATAGGTATAACGAATAAACGATAGAATAAATCCTCTCTGAATCGACCAGCCTTTACTTCTTCCATCGGATCTCTATTAGTTGCACATACAATACGTACGTCTACCTCTTCAGTTTTTGACGAACCAACTTTATTAAATTTCGAACTTTGCAAGAATCTTAAGAACTTAGATTGAAGCTCTAAATCCATTTCACACAATTCATCAAGGAATAAAGTACCACCGTCAGCAAGAGATACCGCACCCTGACGATCTGCTGCTGCTCCTGTAAACGCACCTTTAACGTGACCAAAGATTTCACTTTCCATTAATTCTTTAGGAATTGCTGCACAGTTGATCGCAATGAATTTTCCTTTTCTTTCGGTATTCATATTATGCAAAGTCATTGCGGTAACTTCTTTACCTGTACCAGATTCCCCGGTAATAAACACCGAAGCTTTAGAGTTTTTAATACGTCTAATACGATTATAAACCTCTTTCATTGCAGGAGATTCTCCAATAAAATCACCCACAGCTTCATTATTTTGTGTGTTAATTTGATCTACTAAAGAATTTAACTCTAAATTCTTTAAAGTATTATTAATAGTTATTCTAAATCTATTCGAATCAATTGGCTTTTCTAAAAAGTCATAAGCACCTAGACGCATCGCTTCTACAGCATAGTTAACCGAACCATTAGCTGTCATAACAATAGTAATAGCATTTGACTTAGTTTGTTGTAAATGGCTAAGAATATCCATCCCACTCATATCAGGTAGAATAAGGTCAAGTAAAATAATTTCTGGAGCAAAGCTTTCTATCAACTCTAAAGTTTCTTTACCTGTATAAGCAGATCGAACGTCAACACTAAACTTTCCTAACAATGCAACATATGTTGCATTAAGGCTTTTTGAATCATCTACTACCAATATCCTTGGTCTCATATGAGTACATACTGTTGCCATAAATACCTATCCAAAATTGATTAACTCTAGATATCATTATACACATAAAATAAATAAAAATTTAACTTTATGTTGCATTTTGCGAATAACTATTATTTTTGCACATCAAATAATTCATAAGAAACATTATAAAAACCTTAACAATTTGCTATACATTAGACATTAGTATAAAATAACAAGAATTTTTTAATTAGAACAAAGCATTGTAAATTATTTCTAATAGAATACGCTTAAATACAAACTTCGAAACAAATCGTATATTAAAGATTAGATAAACAGAAGCTTACTTAACTTATAGGTAATAGGATTTAAAATAATGGAACGTCGCATATTATTAACACAATGTCCAGACGATAAAGGTTTAATTGCAAAGATCACCGGCGTGTGCTTCAAACACCAATATAACATTATCAAAAACGATCAGTTCACATCTCAAGAAGATAATAAGTTCTTCATGCGTACTGAAATTGAAGGCGAATTTGGTGCTAATGATACTTTTCTTAGAGAAGTTGAAAAATCTATTCCAGCTGGTGGTAAATGTAGCCTTGTACCAATAAGAAGAAAAAAAATATTAGTATTAGTTACAAAAGAATCACACGTATTAGGTGATTTATTATTACGTAGCTACTCTGGTGCAATGCCTATCGATATTGTTGGTGTTATTGGCAATTATGACATTCTTGAAGACTTAGCTCAAAAATTCAATGTTCCATTCTATACTGTAAGTCACGAAGGCTTAACAAGAGAAGAACATGAAGCAAAGATCTTAGAATTAATGAAAACTATGGAATTTGATTACGTTGTATTAGCTAAATTCATGAGAGTATTAACACCTAACTTTGTTAACTCTTTCAAGGAAGGTACTCTAATCAATATCCACCATTCTTTCTTACCTGCATTCATCGGAGCTAAGCCTTATCAACAAGCTTTCGACAGAGGTGTTAAGATCATTGGTGCTACTGCTCACTTCGTTACAAATAACCTAGATGAAGGTCCAATCATTGCTCAGGACGTTATCAAGGTAAATCACAACTATACTGCAGAATCTATGGCCAAAGCAGGTAGAGACGTTGAAAGACAAGTTTTAAATAGAGCTCTAAGCAGAGTAATTGACAACAAAGTATTTGTACACGGAAACAAGACAGTAGTGTTCTAAATAAAACTTTAAAAACAATACACTAATATAAAAAACCTCATCTAAAACCTTTTAGTTTTAAAACCAAACTAAACAGATTAAACAAAGATGAGGTTTTGTTTATTTAAAACAGTGCTCTTTTTTTCATTGCATTCGTGTATTATGCTATTTTTATTACAACTAAAGTAAAAAGAAAAACACAACTCAACAACTCATAAACCTTGATAAAAAAGTTTTACACTTCTTTAATATATAAAAATTTTTGTCTTTACTAATCAACAAACATAAGAACTTCTTCTAACTAGAGTATAAAAGCTTTTTCAATATATAAATTGACCAATCAAACCTAAATAATTTCAAATATACAACATTGATCGGGAGATTTAACTTTAATAATTGATACCATTATAGTAGGAAGTTGTTTTTTTATTACACGGTTGAACTCAATAAACAAAAGCGATAGGTTATACCAAATTCGAAAGTGATACAACTTAAAGAGAACGATATGACACCAGAGAATGATGTTAAAAATACTTCTTTTGATTTATCGCAAGAAGATATCCCCAAACCCCCTCCTCGGATCTTGAAACAAAATAAATTTAGCAAGAGCGAGCAGGAATCTATTTTTATCTATCATATTATGGTAGCAATAACTTGTTGCATGTTTATTGGTATTTTTGTTTATCTATATTTTAACAGTGAAAGTCTGACAAATATGAATTTTGAAAATACCGATGATCGTGGGCTCTATACTGAAACCTATGTAAAAAACACACTTGTTCCTACGCTTAAACGAAGTTCTATTGTAACCAATCCACCAAAAGATCTTGATTCGTATATATCTAATGTTCGAGCAGGAATCGGAGCATCTCTAATTATAGAAATTACTATGCAAAATGAAACAAATATTAAAAGCTTTAACAAAGAAGCCTACATTCATAACCTATGCAGTAGTTCAAGCTTCTCAAAACTATTAAGTAAGCTTAACAGCATTACCTATATCTTTAACAATACTTTAGGCTTTCAACTCAATAGCATAACATTATCAAAAGATGTATGTGAAAAAATCTAAAAATTCACATAAACTCTCTTTATCTCATATTCCTTCACATCACAATATTCTATATATTTTATAATAATTAACCGCAACAACTAAAATATATGGTAAATTGTCGAGCAATAAAATTACAACAAACCAATAAAGAATAAAAAATATTAAATAAATAATTAGTTAAATTGAAGATTAAGAGAAATATAGATGAATATAAAGACTTTTTTACTTGCAAGTTATGCAGCATTACTTCTTAACGCATGTAGTTCAAGCACAATTGCGAGCCCAAACGTTACTCCTGAAGATGTAAAACCAATTTTAAAGTCTGACGTTATTACCAATGAAGCTCATATTAATCGAATTTCAGAGCTACTAGCAGAACAACAGAATGTAAATTTGCAAGATATTGAAAAAGCTTACCAAGAAGCAAAGCTACAACAAAGCATAATTAAAGCAATGACTACTCCAGGTGAAGCAAAGCCATGGCACCAATATCGTCAAATTTTTATAACTGATAAGAGAATAAACCAAGGTGTTGATTTCTACTTAAACAACTATGAGGTTTTAAAAAGAGCTGCAGATACTTATAAGGTTTCCCCTGCTATTATTGTTTCAATCATAGGAATTGAAACCTTCTATGGTCGTGTAATGGGAAATTATAGAGTAGTTGACGCTCTATATACATTAGGATTTAACTATGAACCAAGAGCTGCATATTTTAGTAAAGAGTTTGTAAACTATGTTGCACTTGCAAAACAACAAAATTGGGATATCAACACAATTAAAGGTTCATATGCAGGAGCAATGGGCATGGGCCAGTTTATGCCTTATAGCTACTTAACTTGGGCTGTAGATTTTGATGGTGATGGTCAAATAAACCTATTTAGCAATAAGAATGATGCTATAGGCAGTGTTGCTAACTACTTTAAAGAACACCAATGGTTAGACAATGGTATTATAGCTTTAGAAGCAAAAGTAAAGGACAAAGAAATCGCTGATAGCATAATTCATAAAAACCTAGAATTAACCAACACTGTTGGCGAATTAAATGAAAAAGGTATAACAATTTCTCAAAACATTGATGTAAACGAAAAGTGTAAGCTTATCAAACTAGAAACAGCTCCAAATGAATACACCTATTACGTAGCATTCAATAACTTCATTTCAATTGCTCTTTACAACAAGAGTCCATTATATGTAATGGCGGTTAAAGAATTAAGTGAAAAAATATCAGCGAAAATTCCAAAAGATAAACTATAAGAATTAACTAGAAAATGAGAATATAAAAATAGATTTGTCTAATATCTAATTATTAAGACAAATCTATTTATTTTATAATAAAACTACATTACGATCATCCCCAAAAAAGTTATAGTAAAATTCACAAAAAACAAAAAACTAAAGCACCTGTTTTAAACCTATAAAACAAATAAAAACTAGTGCTTTATTAGAATATTTATATGAAAAGAGAAAACATCAAAAACAACTTTAAATTATTTCTAATTATCATATCAATGATAATTACTACTGCTTGTTCATCAACTTACACTAACCATTCTAATACAAACAATTCTAGTGACGATGCTATAAAAAAAGAAATAGCAACATCTCCTTTAGTATGGGGTTCGAAACCTGGTAACTCAAAGCCTCAACCTCAAACAAATTCTGTAGACATACGCGGGGTAAAAGGAGCAAAACTTACAACTGAAAAATATAGTACTAGAGGCAACAAGGACTATAAAGTACTTGGAAAAACCTATAAGGTATGGAGAGATGTTACAAGCTATAGCGAAGTTGGTATAGCGTCATGGTATGGTCCTTCATTTGATGGAAAAAAAACCTCAAATGGTGAAATATATAACATGAATGGCTACAGTGCTGCACATAAAAACTTACCTCTACCAAGTTTTTTAAAAGTAACAAACTTAAGTAATAACAAAAGTGTAATTGTAAGAGTTAACGACAGAGGTCCTTTTCATAGTAATAGAATAATCGACCTTTCAAAAGGGGCGGCTCAAGCTATTGATGTCATTCGACCTGGAACTGCAAAAGTTAAAATCGAATTAATAAAAACTGTACCTACATCTGAACAAACGTCTATTGAACAAATGGACGGATTTAAAGCTTATATTCAAGTATTTTCAACATCAGATAAACAAAAAGCTATTGAAATACAAAAACAAGTTTATAATGCTACAAGAAAAAAGACATTTATTGAAAATAATAAAAATATATATAGAATAAAAGTAGGACCTTTAAAGCAAAGCAATAGAGAACAAACATTAAAACAAATTAAAAATTTAGGCTTCAATAATGCCTACTATTGTAGTTAATAAGGAATAATATGTTTAAGAAAATTTTAATTACAGGCTTATCTGTAATCGCTCTTAATATTGGCAACGTTTTATATGCTAATACCTCAACTGATCAACAGATTAATTTAGCTACTCAAAAAACTATATATCACGTACCTGCTCCAGTTCCACAAGTTAAAGCATATCTATTAATGGAATATGAAACAGGTACTGTATTAGCAGGTAAAAATATACATGAAAAAATTGTACCTGCATCATTAACAAAAATGCTAACTTCATATGTTATTGGTGACTTAATTAAGAAAGGTAAAATCAGTGGAAGCGACACTGTTGAGATTAGTAAGAATGCATGGAGTAAGAACTACTCTGATTCTTCTAAGATGTTCATCGAAGTCGGCCAAAAGATTCCTTTATCTCAATTAAACCAAGGCATTATTGTAGCGTCTGGGAACGACGCATGTATAGCTGCTGCTGAATATATAGCAGGAACAGAACAAGAATTTGCAAAGCTTTTAAATACAACAGCAAAGAATCTAGGATTAAAAAATAGTAACTTCGTAAACTCTCATGGTTTATATGATAAAAACCATTACTCTACAGCTTACGACATGGCTCTTTTAGCAAGAGCACTTATTCGTGACCTACCTGAAGAATATGCGATCTTTGCTCAAAAAGAAATTCTATTTAACGGCATTAAGCAAAAGAACAGAAACCAATTACTATGGGATACATCAATGCAAGTTGATGGTATTAAGACAGGTCACTTAAGCCAAGTAGGTTACAACTTAGTTGCTTCTGCTGTTAACCCAAGAAATGGAATGAGACTAATTTCAGTTGTAATAGGTGACACCTCTGAAGCCATGAGAACTAAAAACTCTAAGGCTCTATTAGAGTATGGTTTAAAATACTATGACAAATATACTCCTTTAAGTAAGAACCAAACTATCACAACAAAAGACGTTTTATTTGGCGAAACAGAGACTGTAAAACTTGGCATAAATAAGGATATAAACCTAATTATTCAAACAGGCCAACAAGAACAACTAAAAGCTTCTTTCAATCTTGAAAAGAAGAGACTTTCTGCTCCAATCAAGAAAGAAGAAGTTCTAGGTAAGTTAACAATCACTTTAAACAATGAAGTAATAGCTACTACAGACCTTGTTGCTTTAGAAGAAGTAAAAGAAGCTGGTTTTATTTCAAGAACTTGGGATTTAATAAAGATTACTGTTATGGATTGGTTTGAGTAAAACAAACAACAAATAATTTATAGAAAACATTTAATTACAAAAATTAAAAACGAGGTGCACACTAATTAGCACCTCGTTTTTATTCAACTAAATCTTATAAATTTGAGAAGGTTATTATAGGTTGCTTAACCAAAATCTTTACATATCCGCTTTTGACCTAAATATTTATACTATTCTTCTGCATTACATTACGATAATACCTGGTTGCATGATTTATCAACTTGGTCATTTCTTTTGAAGGATTTTTAAAATTTTCCTTTTTCCATTTATTTATAATAACATCTGCTTTTTTACTATCGTATTTATATAGGTCGTTGATATTGTTTGCAACAGACCTTCTGACATACTCATTTTCATCAGTACTTAAGACGTCTAAAATATATTGATAATCTTGAAAGTAATTCATTATATTGTAAGTCTTCTTAGCCCAAGGAAGACTAATTCTGATGCTTTCAATCGCTGCTCTTCTAATAAATGGATTTTTATCCTTTATCCATTCCTTTACAATCTCTATCACCTTACTAGGCATTACAATAAACATTGCTCTTAAAGCATATTCACCAGTATACGCTAAAGTAAGTTTTTTTTTAAACTCTATAGTTTGTTCAAAATGTAATTCATTTTGAATCCCAAAAATTTCAACATACTTACTTAATGGAGCCATATCCTTTCCTTCCTCATACATGGTTGCAAAGCTTGAAACATTAGGAGTGAGAATTTTTGTAAAAATTGTCAAAGCTTCTTCATAATTTATAAATTGCTTATGTAAGTTATTTGATATTACTTGCATTCTTTTTGAAAACTCGAGATCTTCTAATGTTTTATTAACTTCATCCGTAAATTCATTTACATCAAAATCAGTCTTAACAGCTTTAATTTTTCTTGCAAGCTCAATTACAAAAAGCTTATCGTAACAGTCCTTTATTTTTATATGTACTCCATCCTTTTTAAACATTTTATCTTAAATCCCCTTATGAAATATTAAAATATAGAGACTTGATGTAGTTATTTTTCTACTTTCTAGTATAATGATAAAAAATTTTTTAAAACAGATAGAGAATATTAAAATGAGTGATAATACTAATTCTAATCAAGACGACTACACTAAGCTTGCAAAATTAGCAGAATTACCAGCAAAATTAAAATTTAAGTTTATTGGTAATAACAATGACAAGTTATTACCTCAAGTAAGTAAATTCTTTCTAGAAGAAATGAACCTTGTTGACGCTAAATGCTCTGCAGGCAATTTGTCAAAAACTGGAAAGTATTTAACTATAAACATTAACGTAACTGTAGAAAACGAACAAGTTATGCATGATATTTACACCAAGGGTGCTAAATTATCTGAAATCGTGAGAGTTTTATAAAATTTTAACTTTTACAAACAAATAAACTAACATAAAAAATAGCGCAAATAATGTCACATATTCATAACAGAACCTTTACAGGTGAATATTCATTTTTTATCAAATCAGCAATCTATCTTGTTGTTTTGATTATGCTTTTGCTTGCTATTATTTTATGTATTTTCCTATCTGACATTTCAAGAATGTCGATGTATAGTTATAACGACATAGAAAAGATTCCATACAATAAAACAGGTCTAGTTCTTGGTACTGCAAAATATTTAGTTAAAGGTGGTCTAAACCAATATTTTATCAACAGAATAGATGCAGCAGCAGCGCTATATCATCACGGAAAAATTGACTATATTGTTGTATCTGGCGATAACGCTCATCATAGTTACAACGAACCTAGAGCAATGCGTAAAGAACTAATTAAAAGAAATGTACCTGCAGACAAAATATACCTGGACTATGCTGGATTCAGAACACTTGATAGTGTTGTTAGAATACATCGAATCTTTAAGCAAAAAAACGTTACTATAATCAGTCAAGATTTTCAAAATGAAAGAGCTATTTTCTTAGCAAAACATAATGGAATAAATGCCATTGGTTTTAATGCAAAATCAGTAAACAATAATCTCAAAGCATACATTAGAGAATTGCTAGCAAGAATTAAATGCATACTAGATATATACGTATTTAACAGCAAACCAAAATTCTTAGGAGCTGCCATAAATATTGGTGGTTATATCGATCCAAAGGAAGCTCAAATGCAATCCTCTGAATTTATAAACAACTTAAATACACCTGGTCATGTAACTATTAAAAAAGAAGCAGACCCTGCTCAAACCAACAAAAAGAACCCACAAAAAGAAATTAATGATATAAAACCAACTAAATAATATATCAAATTATTTCTATATAAATCTTTTCTTTGTGGTTTAGTATTTAGTATCTATTAATTTGTTATACATCTATTCTTGTATATCCTATTACTCAAATATATTGCTTTAAATTACAAGTTGCTTTTAGAAAAACTAATTGTCATTTCATTTATTGACATTACTTTTTAAAGGTTTAGACTATAACAAAAAAATTTTAGAGAGTTTATATGTCATTCTATCAGTGGAAAAATTGTACCTTTACTACAAAAGATAAAAAAGTTAATTTTAATATCAAACATTTAGAATTAGGCCAACGCTTCTTCTGTGCTTTTGTTGGTAGTAACGGTAGCGGAAAAACCTTATTTGCAAATGCTATTTCTAACAATTTAATTTTAAAAACAGGTTCTATCCCTGAAAATTTAAACACAGCAATTATCTCATTTGAAAAACAAATGAAGTTAATTGAAGAAGATTTTGATAGAAGAAATACTGATGTTGAAGCAGACTTAGATGGTTATACGCCTTATGAACTATTCACAAATGTTTCAAACGACAATGACAAGATTTTAGCATTATGTGACAAGTTAAACTTCTCATATGCTTTAAAAAGACCTTTACACCTTTTATCAAGTGGTGAAGGACGTAAAACTTTAATTATAGAATCTTTATTACAAGAACCTGATTTAATTGTATTTGATTCTCCTTTTGATGGTCTAGATATTAAAACTAGAGAAGAACTACAGCTATTATTAGAAGATATTTATAAAAATGGTACTAACATTATTGTAATTGTTAACCGTTTTGATGAAATTCCAAAACTAAGCTCATCCTTGGGTTTAATTATGGATAAAGAGCTAGTTAAATTTGGAGATAAAGATGAAATCTTAAATGATTCTCTTGTCCACCAATTAACTCACTATGAACATTTACCTCAAATCTGCACTCTCCCAAAAGTTCCATGTGACATAGAAACCAACATTGACCGTAATAGCGCAATCGTTGAAATGAAAAACGTAAATGTCATCTATGACGGACATAAGGTTATTAACAATCTTACATGGACAATTAATGCATATGAACATTGGTTAATCGCAGGTCCTAATGGTTGTGGTAAATCCACCCTACTATCTTTAATTACTGGAGATAATCCTCAAGGTTACAGTAATGACTTATACCTGTTCGGAATAAAAAGAGGAAGTGGTGAAACAATATGGGATATAAAGAAGAATATCGGTTACGTTAGTCCTTCCTTTCATCTTGATTATAGAATTAACACCTCAATCATAAACGTTATATTATCAGGATACTTTGACTCTATTGGTTTATACGAACAACCAGGAGATCATAAGATTAAACTAGCATTACAATGGTTAGATATCATTGGTTTAAAAGAAATAGCAAACCACAGTTTTAAATCTCTAAGCTTTGGACAACAACGATTAGTTTTAATAATCAGAGCATTAGTTAAACAGCCTCCGTTACTAATTTTAGATGAACCTTTACAAGGTTTAGATGCTTTAAGTAGAGAATTAGTGAAACGCTATGTTGAATTTATGATGAATAATGGTGATACACAAGTATTATTTGTATCCCATCATCTTGACGATTGTCCTCGTGGTATGAATAATAAATTAATATTCCACGACAAAGGAGAACGTAATTTTGAAATTGAAGTTTCTAAGTATAGTTCTTCAAATCAATAACACATTGCCCTATAGTTCTAACCTATGACAATAAAAAACAATAAAGACCTGCAATTTTCTTATGAACTGTTCCTAAAAGGTATCTTTGGGGAATATGGGGTTTTTCAAGGAAAAAGCACTATAAAAACTCCAAATATTGCAAAAATAAAAGGGTTTATAAAAGATAAAACAACACAACTAAATTTTGAGCTCAAAATACCTTCAACTACCCCATATGGTTGCTTCTATATGGATGTGGATACAAATTCAAACAGTACAACTAAAACATTTATTTATTCTAATAAAAATAACGATACTATTAAGAAGTATCCAAAATATATTATCGAAAGTTTAAATTCTATTATAGGTATTAAAGATGCTGAAAACCTTCAGCAATTAAAGGTTGCTATTCTTTCTCATTCTATTAGTGATTTACAGACATGCTTACATACATACGTACAATCATGTACAAATACCAAAGAACGTAACTTAAATAGTTCAAATATTCTAAAAGTACATTGGATCTGTAGAAATACAAAATTACAAGATGTTATTGTAATTATTGAAAATGAGTTAAATGATATTAATAATAAAGTTAGTGCGCTAAATGAATCATGTGTAGATACAACAACTTATATTAAAACAGAACCAATAATGTTAAGAACAAAAATCACTGAAGCTTCTTTACTACACATTAAAACGACTACACCATTATTATCAAACTATAAAGCTATTAACTCGTATATCAGAAAGTCATTTGATATGATTAAAGCATGTGTATGTTCTAATAGACATATTCTAGTTAACACCATGACTAGTAACGACTGTGATAAGCTAAATAACTATAGATTTAGACTATTTGGAAAAGAATACATATTAAAAGCTATTGAAGAAGATACCCTAGAGGTAAAAGAAATAGTCACAGATAGCGACAATAAATACATAAATTTTATTATTCCAAACAAATCACTAACAAAACTTTGGCCTAGCGATTTCTTTGAAAACCAAAATATAAAACTTAATATCAAACATGAAGCAACAACAATAGACGTTTTAAGTTTTATAAGATTATTAGAAGAAATTTAGTTACGATAAAAAAACAAACTCTTTATTTTGGTTTTTTATATTCCATAAATAAAGAGTTGTTTTTTCTCTAGAAATTAAAACTTAAACTTATGCATTATTTTCTAGTTAAATAATCACCACTTGCGATCCACTTATAAGTAGTTAACTCAGTTAACCCCATTGGACCTCTTGCATGAAGCTTTTGAGTTGAAATAGCTACTTCTGCCCCTAAACCAAATTGTGCACCGTCTGAGAATCTTGTAGATGCGTTAATATAAGCACAAGCAGAACCAACATTATTAACAAATTCTAAAGCATTAACATAATCATTTGTTAAAATTGCATCAGAGTGACAAGCATTATGAATATATAAGTGATTTAATACTTGCTTTAAATCTTTAACAATAGTTACATTCATTGTTAAAGATAACCATTCAGTATCAAAATCCTCTTCTTTCCCTTCGATTAAACCATTTGCACAGTCCTTCAAAATCGAATAAGCATTCCCATGACCTACTAACTTAACATTCTTTTCATTCATTCTATTAGCAAGCATTGGTAAAAACTTTTCAGCAATATTTTCGTGTACTAAAAGTGTATCAACACTGTTACATGCACTTGGCTTTTGAGTCTTAGAGTTATCAATTACATCAATAGCTTTTACTAAGTCAGCAGTTTCATCAACAAAGATATGACCTACACCAAAACCACCAATAATAACTGGGATTGTACTTTCTTTTTTACATAATTCATGTAAACGCTTACCACCACGTGGAATAATCATGTCAACGTATTGGTCTAAATGTAATAATTCAGTAACATATTCCCTTGCAGGATCTTCAATATACTGAACACAAGCTTCCGGTAAACCTGCATTAGCTAAAGCTTCTTGAATAATCCTTACTAACGCCATATTTGAATTTAATGTTTCACTACCACCACGAAGAATACTTGCATTACCAGTCTTTAAGCATAAAGCTGTGATATCTGCAGTTACATTTGGTCTTGCTTCGTAAATAACACCAACAACCCCTAATGGACAGCGTCTCTTAGTTAGTTTTAAACCATTTTCTAGAACTCGTGTATCAAATTCTTCGCCTACAGGGTCGTTTAAAACACAAACCTTACGCATATCTCCAATGATATCAAGCATTCTCTTTTCGTTTAAAGTTAATCTATCTAGCATTGCTTCACCAATGCCCTTAGCAACAGCCTTTTCTAAATCAAGCTTGTTTGCTTCTAAAATTACATTTATGTTTTGTTCTAATGCATCTGCAATAGATAAAATAACTTGATTCTTCTTTGCTGTAGACAAAGTACCTAATACGATAGAAGCTTCCTTTGCTTGCTTCCCTAATAACTGCATATCCATGATATACGTAATCCTTAAACTAATACTAAATCATCATAATGTATAGCAACATGACCATGCTCATATCCTAAGATTGTTCCGATTTCATCAGAATTATGGCCAATAATTTTTCTTAACTCATCACCGTTGTAACGAACAATACCTCTAGCAATTTCATGCATAGAACTGTTAACAACACTTACAACATCTCCACGTAAGAACTCTCCACTTACGTTAACAATCCCCTTTGGTAATAGACTTGAATTCTTTTCAACAAGAACTTTTGAAGCGCCATCGTCAACCTGAAGAAAACAATCCTTACTGCGCTTATGACCTGCTAAAATCCAGCTCTTTCTTGCTTCTAATGGAGATGTTTCCCCTTTAAAATAAGTTCCTTCAAATTCTCCATTGATAATATCTAATACAATACTAGGTTCCTTACATGAAGCAATAACCACATCTATACCACTTCTAGTAGCAATTTCTGCTGCTTGAAGCTTTGTAGCCATTCCACCTGTACCTAAACCACTAACACTATCACCTGCAAGAGCTTTAATTTCAGGAGTAATTTTTTCAACAACACGAATAAGTTTAGCGTCTTTGTCAGAACGAGGGTCTGCAGTATATAAACCTTTTTGATCTGTTAATAAAATTAATAAATCAGCTTCTACTAAGATTGCTGCACGAGCTGATAAATTGTCATTATCCCCTACCTTGATTTCTGCAATAGCAACAGCATCATTTTCATTAATAATTGGGATAATATCTGTAGAAAGAATAGCATTTAAAGCATCTTTTGCATTTAAGTATCTTTCTCTATCTTCTAAGTCTGCTCTTGTTAATAAAACTTGACCGATGTGTAATCCATAAATTTCAAATAGTTGTTGCCATTTGCTCATCAAGTAATTTTGACCAACAGCTGCTAACATCTGTTTAAAAGAAACAGTTTTGGGAAGGTTCGGGTATCCTAAAGATTCTCTACCAGCTGCAATAGCACCAGATGATACTACAACAACCTTATGACCTTGTTTCTTTAAAGCAACAACAGCTCTTACAATCTCCATCATACATGCAGTATCTAGCTTATTCGAACCAGATGTTAATGATGAAGTCCCTAATTTCACCACAATTGTTTTAGCTTTCACTTAATTACCAACTATTTTTATAATTTTCTAAATCTAAAGAATAAATAAACACAAACATGAATTTAAACTACATCACTTTCAAATTCATGATATGTGCGTATTATAACATGTATATAATTTGTAGTAAAAACACAAATAAATGTTTAATCGTAGAATTGTTTTTCAAAAAACTCAGAAATCATTTCTATTACATTTTTAAATTTTTCTAGACCCGACATCTTGGAATCAAGATACTTAATTTTATGCTCGTCACTGATTTTTTGTGCAACTTGTATATCCTTGCTTGTTGATAATAAATCATTTTTATCACCAATAATCAATATAGGATTATCTAAGTCTAAATTAGTTAACAAGCCTCTCTTTTGTACCGAATAAACTTGTAATTGACTTGAAACAATATGCCACATATTTGTATCAAATCCAATTCTATTGGAGATCGATGCTCGGAACATAGAAGGTGTTCTTTCTAATGCTTCCTTATTTACAAAAAACTCATGAAGAATTGGACCAATAAAACAAGCACACTTAACGTTTTTGTTAAATTTTATTAAGCTATGAACTGCAGCTATCGAACCGAATCTTTGAGACAATAAACCAATTTTATTTCGATTTATATATAAACAGTTGTTAATAACATGCTCTATTACAGCGTTATGAATAAAACCAATATCAGGTTGTAAGTCAAACGCTCTACTCAATCCAACTGCTGGTAAATCAACTGAAAGCATTGCGATATTACGTGGGAATAAATATTCACGGTAATATCTTAAATATTCGGTTGAAAGGTTGTGGTAGTTACTATAAATAACAACACAAGGTAATACCTCAGATTTATTAGGAGTATGTAAATAAGCACTAACAGTCTTCCCTTCAACATCAACCTTTAGTTCTTCGAAGTATCCAGGTAAAAAATCTACTGCTTTCTTATAGTAGATATAGTGCTGTATTAACGCTTGCTCACCTAGTTCATCCCCCTTCAAATGAGGATAGCTTGCAATAGCAAAAAATAAATATGCAAAACGATAATACTTAAATGCATTATCACTATCGTTATTTTCACCTGCTTCTTGGGCTTTAGCTACATATTCTGTTGCCTTTTGAGAAAACTCATAACACCAATTACCTAAGCCATATTCATATACTGTATCAAAAACACCTTCTCGGGTTCGCTTATTAGTTGACGAGGTGATATTTGAAATCACACTCATTACTTCAATAATATCAATTCCTAACCAAGCCCAATATGCAAAAGGCATTATTCGATACCAATTTTTAGATTTTGGATTAAAGGAAACTAATTCTTCAACAGAATTAGATATAAAAGAAGTCTCTAACGATTTTCTTTGAGGCTTAAATAATTTAACGCTTAAATTTTCATCACATAGTGATGTCATAGGCTCTCCTAAAAGCAAGCTAGATTTTTTATTTATTTATATTTAACATACATTATAGAGTATATTACTAAATAACAAATTCGACTTACTCAAATTTCTAAACTTTTTAGTATGGTTGTCATTTTCTTACTATTTAAGAAAATCTAATAATTCACAAAAAATCAAAAATATTAGCCATCATATCATATTTCAGTAGCACAAAATATCCATTAATCATTCTTTATTTATCAAAAATTCTGACTCAAATTACTCTCATTTTATCAAAGCATTATTGTATAAGATTTTGAGCAAATATTTAAGTCTTACGATTACATTTTATACATACACCTGTTTTTTAAAGTAAATATCAACAATATTTTACTAACCTTTTTTGAAAATTTTTTCAATTCCTTTAAACTCAATACTTTTGATTAAAATTTTTACAAAACGCTTGTTTTTCAAGCATTTAAAAAAATCAAGAACTATTTTTTTTATTTTTTTTAAAATTTTCAATCTCCCATTAAACAAGGATTTTAATTTTTATCCATAGGTTTACCCACAACTTTATTCACAGTAATAGTGAACAACATGTTAACGTATACATTTTATATCTTGACTTTTAAATTCTATACCATCTTGTTATAATATCACTTAAAATTTAATCTCAAATCATTGATAATCTTATGAATTATTAGTTGATTTTTAATCAATAGTTTAGATTTTACTCTCACTAAAACATTCAAAAATCTTAATATTTTTTCTAAACCTTTATTTACCAATGTATTGAGAGCATAAAATTAAACTTTTAATGATTTATAGAGTAAGTAAAAGATGAATACATCCTTTAGATTTTAATGGTTTATAAAAATACTGTTAAGTAAACGTCAATTTTACATAAAAATTACTTTTTACTTTTTAAAAATGATTAATGTTTTTTATTAATTTGACGTTAATTATATATGAGAGAAATATATGGAAAACATATATTTGCACACTTTTTAATCAATACAAAAATTAAAACAGCGTTACAGGACACATTTTAAAAATATACTTATGTTATATATTGAATAATCAATTATTAATGATATAAATTAAGTATAGATGTATTGATATATGTATTATTATAAAAATCAAATTGTCAGAAATATAAAGCGTAAACAGACAGGTGAATAAAATGAGCAGAATAAAAGAAACAATTTCTAGTACAGAGACAAGTAACAATAGTTACTCAAAAACTCAAAAGTTATATAAGAATAAAAGAACTCCACTTGAATATAATTCAAATGAAACAGTTTCTATAAGAAACGGTGTTAATCACTTAATGTTATGTGATGATATTGAAATGAAGGTTATAAAATTCTATTTGGCAATGCAAAATAGAAACAACAACTAATTTATTAACATATATATTCACCTCTTAATTAACTTATGTAAGACGGAATAAATATTCCGTTTTATTTTTTTCTTTAAATTTGAAGAATTTAATAATACAATGTGTTATACACGATTAGACTACTTATTATTTATTTTATATAAGTAAGTTGATTGGATAAAGTAAATTAACAATAAACATACTTACTACATTAGGATGTAATCGTACTTAAAAATAGAAGAAGTATAGATTACGTTAACTACTAATAATCAACAAATTCTTTTTATCAACATATTATTTATTATTGGATAATTAAAATGGCGTCAAAAAAGGGAGATAAAAGTAATCCAGTTATAGCTTTAAACAAAAAAGCTACGCATGATTACTTCATTCAAGAAAGATTTGAAGCTGGTATTGAGTTACTAGGTTGGGAAGTAAAATCTTTAAGACAAGGTAAAGCATCAATTGTGGATGGATACGTTATCATTAAAAGAGGCGAAATCTTCTTAATTGGTGCAACAATACAACCACTTAGTCAGGCTTGTACTCATGTTATATGCGACCCTACAAGAACAAGAAAGCTTCTATTACACAGAAATGAAATTGATAAACTAGTTGGAGCAGTTGAAAAATCTGGTTTCACAATGATTCCATTAAGACTTTATTGGAATAAGTGCAGAGTTAAATTAGAAATTGCATTAGCAAAAGGTAAGCAAGCTCATGATAAGCGTGATTCTATCAAAGATAGAGAATGGCAAAGAGATAAATCTCGTATCATGAAGCACAATCTAAGAGCATAAAGTTATTAATACTAGCTACATTACTAATACTAGTAAATGTAGCTAAAATATAGATTTATGCATAAAATTACATAAAACTATTAAAATTTTAAAATAACTATAGAATTAAAATTTTTTTTTGATATGATATATTACTAGATGTAGATTTAATTCTACGATTTCTTATTATCTTTAATGGGGATGATTAGGATTCGACTGGAAGAGTGAAGTCTAGATTGCATGTAGAGGGGTGGGTGGCCTCTTTAACAACCCACAAAAAAATAGTAGCAAACGATAGAAACTACGCTTTAGCAGCTTAGTCTGTTAAAGAACTAGTAACGGCAGCTTAAAAACCTGTTTGTTACCTCAGACCGGACTTGTCAACGTGGCTGGAGCATCTGAGTTTACCCTAGTTGACTCGAGTGGATTCTCGTCTGAGGATGAAGCTCTAAACAATTATCAGACTGGTTTACAAATAGCATGTTCTTCTGCGCTTTGTAAATAAGACAAATGAAGGACTAAACATGTAGATATCGAAATGGAGCCTTTTGGGACGTGGGTTCAAATCCCACCATCTCCACCAAGGATTACCTTAATAATCAAATTAAGTATATCTCACCATAATTCAAGCTTTAAATCAAAATATTTAATTTTATTCAACTCAATTATCATTGATATAACTAACAGTTTTTAAAAGTAAATTAAATTATTAGAACTAACATTACCTTCTATTAAAATTAACATTTTTAGATCCTTACTTTACATGATACAATTAAGAAAGAAATAAATATTAAAACACTAAAGTTTTATCATCTAAAAAACAAACATAAATAAAATATTAAAGGTCAAATAACTCATGGTTTATGCAATTTTAAGTGCAGTTGTATTACTAATATGCAGCAATATTTTTATGAATTATGCTTGGTATGGACATCTTCAAAAACTTGAAGATAAACATGTTATATATGCAATACTATTTTCATGGGGTATCGCATTTTTTGAATATATACTATTAATTCCAGCTAACAGAATTGCTCATGAATATTTCACAATTGGTCAATTAAAGATTTTGCAAGAAGCTTTAACCCTATCTGTATTTATACCAATGCTTCTATTCGTATTTAAAGAAGAATGGAAATGGGATTACCTTTGGTCATTCCTTTGCTTGTTAGGCGCAGTGTTCTTTGCATTTAGATCGAAGATTTTTGATTAAGATAATAATAGATAAACAAAATAAAGAGATATGTTCATTCATATCTCTTTATTTTTTAATAAATGTTAATTAGTTAGATTAAAGATTGATTTTGTTGTTTATTACTTAACTAAACTTAAAACTTCATCTTCTGTCAATTCTCTATATTCACCAACATCTAAACTTTCATCTAAAACCACATCCCCAATTTGAATTCGCTTTAAGAACTCTACATGGTTACCAACAGCTGCGAACATTCTCTTTACTTGGTGATACTTTCCTTCAGATATAGTTAAATGAACTAATCTTGGTTCAATAATTTTTAATGTAGCAGGTTTTGTTTCTTTCTTTTCCCCCTTTAGTAATATACCTTTACTAAAGACTTCAACAACGTCCTCTCTACAATCGTCGCGAAGAACAACTTCGTAAACCTTATCGCAATGATGCTTAGGTGATGTTATACGATGAGACCAAGCGCCATCATCCGTGATTAACAATAATCCTTCTGTATCTAAATCTAATCTACCAACACAAAACAAATCATATGCACAAGGTTCTTCAATTAAAGAAAGAACAATCGGATATTGAGAATCGGTAGAAGCACATACATACCCTTGTGGTTTATTTAGCATGAAATATCGCTTTTGCTCTTCTGTGTGAACATCTAAAGTCTCATCATCACACTGAATAACATCTTCTGGTTTTACTTTATAGGCAGCATCTTTAATAACAACGTCATTAACCTTTACAACCCCTTTTCGAATTATACGACCAGCTTCCTTACGACTTACACCGTAATTATCTGTTAAACATTTATCTAAACGAACACTTGCTGCCATATTAATATTTCTAAATCCCTTACAATCTACAAAGTTCTATGTCTTTAAAACAATTTGTGTAAATACAATAAAAGACTGTAAAAACAGTCTTTTATCAATTTATAAATTATTAAACTAATTGCTATTCATTATGCTTTATACTTTGAGAATACTAAACTTGCGTTAGTTCCACCAAAACCAAAGCTATTTGACATTACGCAATCTAAATCAATGTCCTTCTTTTCAGTTACGATAGGTAAACCTTCAGCAAGAGGATCAACTGTTTCAATGTTAATACTTGGAGCAATAAAGCCTTCGTTTAACATTAACAATGAGTAAATAGCTTCTTGAACACCTGCAGCACCTAAAGAGTGACCTGTCATTGACTTAGTTGAACTAATAAAAGGAACATCATCACCAAATGCTTCTTTAATAGCTTCAATTTCTTTAGTATCACCAACACCTGTTGATGTTCCATGAGTATTGATGTATTGAATCTTTGAAGGAACATTCTTCATCGCTTCCTTCATACATCTAACAGCACCTTCTCCTGATGGAGCAACCATGTTGTAACCATCAGAGTTAGCACAAAATCCAACGATTTCACCGTAAATCTTTGCACCACGAGCTAAAGCATGTTCTAACTCTTCAATAACTAAGATACCTGCACCACCAGCGATTACGAAACCATCTCTGTTAGCATCATATGTACGGCTAGCCTTTTCAGGCGTATCGTTATAACCTGTACTTAAAGCCCCCATGCCATCAAATAAACAGGCTAAAGTCCAATGTAATTCTTCACCACCACCAGCAAAGATAACATCTTGCTTCCCTAACTGAATTTGTTCCATCGCCATACCAATACAGTGTGCTGATGTTGAACATGCTGATGAAATACTGTAGTTAACACCTTTGATCTTAAACGGTGTCGCTAAACAAGCTGAAGTTGTAGAGCCCATGCAACGAGTTACTTGATATGGACCAACTTTTCTAACGCCCTTTTCTCTTAAAGTATCACATGCCTCTACTTGATTTTGAGATGAAGCACCACCAGAACCAACGATTAAACCAGTTCTTTCGTTTGAAACTTGTTCTTCTGTTAAACCTGAATCTGCAACAGCTTGTTGCATTGCCAAATATGAGTATGCTGCAGCATCACCCATAAAACGTTTTACTTTACGATCGATTAGATCTTCAATATCTAATTTAATATTACCCCAAACTTGAGACTTTAAACCAGCATCTCTAAATTGTTCTGAATAAGTAATACCTGACTTACCATTCTTTAAGGAAGTTAAAACTTCCTGCACATTGTTACCAATACTTGAGATAATCCCCATACCAGTAATAACTGCTCTTCTCATAATTCTTTTTCTCTTTTAGACATTCGCCACATTACAACTATCTGTACATCTGCACATAAATTTTGAAGATATCGACAATTGTATTTAATTGTAAATTCTTACTATTTGCTACTTATAAATTTTCATAAAGACTTGAAGAATTTTTTCTTTAATAATTACTACTTAATAAATAGCTTTATAACGCAAATTTTTCTGCTTCAAATACATAATATCATACATAATTTACAGTTACAATTTAGCATTATTATTATGATAAACAAACGAGATTTCTTTTACAAAAAATTTACATTTATCTATAATGCTTTTGAAAATTAATAAGACTTCAAAACAAAGTTTTTTATCAAATTAAGTTTATATAAATATATCAATAGGTATCGTATAAAACATTATGAATATAAGCTATTTACCTAACTCAAATTACCCAACTCAAATCGACTTCGCAAATATAACCTTTAATGATAGTGAAGAACCTATAAATAATGATTTTAAAGATGTATATTTCTCTGACGAAGGTGGTTTTTATGAAAGCTTATATGTGTTTTTTAAAGGCAACAATCTTCATAACCGTTTAATAGAAGCAAAGAATAACGGTTGTATCGAATTTAATATAGGTGAAACAGGTTTTGGAACAGGATTAAACCTATTAGCATTAATGTTCATATTAGATAAAATTAAGGAATGTATTAACAACAGCTCCGATCTTAATATTTTGGATATGAACATTGATAAAAAAATACTATCAAACATTAAAGATCAAACAAACTTATTTCCTCATATTAACTTCATAACGTTTGAAAAATATCCCGTAGCATTAGAAGATCTTAAGAAATCTCATAACAAGTTTAAAGACCTTTCAAACTATAGCGAAATTCTTTCTTCAAAATACAAAGACCTAAAACCTGGGATAAATAAAATAGAAATCACCCCAACTATCACCTTATTCTTAATCATTGATGATATCAATAATGCTTTAGATAATATAATGTTGTCAAACAGCATAGACGCTTGGTATTTGGATGGTTTTGCTCCAACACAGAACGAAGCAATGTGGAGTGATATAACAAGTAAACAGCTAGCAGCTATAAGCAAAGATAAAACAACTATAGCAACATTTACTGTAGCAGGATTTGTGAGAAGAAATATTCAAAGTGCAGGATTTTCTATAACTAAGAAAAAAGGATTTGGTCGAAAAAGAGAAATGCTCACTGCTATTTTCGACCAAATAAACTAAATAACAAGTAAAAAGTTTCATCGATACGCAATTTTTGACAATTAAATTTTTTAAAAGTTCATTTACAAAATTAAATTCGAAAACTTTTTTTTATTATTTCGATAATGAAAACAACTTTTAAATAAAAATAACGATTTTGCTTAAAAAAAATTAAAAATGTGATATAAACAAGTGCAGACATGGAGGGTATATGAATACTTTTGTTAAAACATTAATTACAAGTTCTTTTTTATTATCATTAACAGCTTGCTCAACAGTTAGTGATATATTCTTAAAGCCTGCACCTAATTTTTTAAGCCAAGAAGAAGGTTTTGAACAAATTAACAAAGCACAAATTTGCTGCAACGGAGATCTTTTTAACACTAAAAAAATCATCAACGTTGTTAAAGATTCTGATGAAAATTATAACTTTGACTTAGAATCAGCTGATGCATTTGACTTTGCTACAGGAAAAAGTTTCTTCAGAGTATTCCAATTACCGTTAAATACTAAAAACCTAATGATCACATTAGATGCATTATTAAGTACTACTGGTTTCTTACCTGAAGTTGACTTCTATAATACTAATAAAATAAAAGTGGCTTCTATCAAATCACATGCTTTCAAATACAGAGAAAACATAGTTGGAAACGGCAAATTAGAAGCTAAATTCCATGTTAACAACGCTGCAGCTCCTAAAGGAAAAGAATTTGCTTATATGGTTGTTTACACTTCAGATAAAGCTATTGAACTTAGTACGAGTGTTACACACCCCGAAGTAAAAAGAGCTATTGCATTAAATACATCTGTACCTGATTTCGATAAAGTAAAAGTTAAACACTCTCCTATCGGTGTAGTTAATGTAATCTTTACATTTAAACATCAAGGTCAAGATACAAATGATGTTGTGGATGATTTCTTCGATTACTTAAGCGGTCCATTAATTGGTGGTAAAGACACTGATAACAGAACTGAAAATGTAGTGTTAGCAAATGGTGTTTCATATTCAACATCAGCTCAAACTATCGATTCCCCTGCTGTTCAATCTCTTGACAGCGAAGGAAAAGAAGTTCCAAACAAAACAACTAATGATAACAGCAATAACTACTCTTCTAACTTCGGCAACATGCTAAAAGAAACCGAAGAAATATATAACAAGTTAATTACTGAAGCTGTTGAAAAGAACGATATCGAAAAGGCTATGCAATTATTAAACGAAGCAAAGATGTTAGGTTCTACTACAGCACAAGAAACATTCATAAAAGCTGTTAGAAATAGTAATTAAAGATTTATATTATTCTTACCTTCAATGCATAAACCTAGGTTCTACCTAGGTTTATTTATTTTGCAACAAGATAAATTTGCTTAATTGGTTTAATTTTTTAACTTATTGTTTGAGATAAATGAAAACCAAGGACAAGCCTTGGTTTTAAATAGTAAATAGATAAAAGTGAGATGAAATTATGATTGTAAACTTTCTAGGCTACAAACCTTAAGCATATATGTCTTACCATCGTTTTGAGAAACCGAATATCCAACATAACCTCCAGACTTCAACTCAGCTTCGTAGAACACCACTTCGCCCGTTGAATCATCCTTCACTGCTTGCCAATTTGTTTTGACCGAATTATCGCCGAACTCTAAGTTTCTTGATAGTAGGTCACCAATCTCTTGATTTAACTCATTCAAATCTCTACTTAAGTTATTACTTAGTAAATGACTATATGTAATTGTATGCACAACACCGTCAGCAACAGTAACTGAAATCATTTCAGAATCAGATTTAGATGAGATTTCATATGTTGTTACTTTCAAATCATCTGTATCTTCTTCTAAAGTAGTATGTTTTACATTTTGAATTTTAGATACTAATTGTTTACCTGACATGCCTACATTTACATCTTTTATTAAATCAGAGGCTTCAGCTGTACATGCTGAGCTAATAAGGCCAAGGAATAATAAACCTATTACATTTTTCTTCATATATTTTCTCCAATGTAATGAAACCTTTTAAAAGGCTTCTTACCTTAGACATGATAAAATATAAAAAGTTTATTTAATGATAAAAACTAGTTAAATGAATATTTAAAAGAAATATAAGAAAACATAAAACCATCTAAATAGATGGTTTTATGTAATTCAAATTAAGTTATGCTTTGACAAATAAATTTGATTTTATTTTAAGCCGCCTCTTTCAAATGTAGGATCATCAGAGAATGAAGGCATTTGAACACCTAACATTCGGCCACCACCTGTTTCGCTTTGATAACGCTTAACAGAATTTTCTGCTTTTGTTATGCCGCTCATACCAATGTTGTTTATCTTATTGATTAAAACAGAACAAAGCTTCTCTTTCTTTACAAATCTAATCTTTTTCGCTATTTCTTTTGATATTCTTTCAACAATGTGATTATGTCTAGTTTCATATTTTGAAACGCTATCTAAGAACTCGTTCCAACTATGTTGAACTTCAAACGGTTGATCATCAATGCCAACCCAATGAGGAAGAGTTGTTGTAATGTTAGTTATGATCTTAGCACCATATAGTTTACATTCATCATTTTCCTGACTTGTATCTAAAGTCCAATCGATATAATAAGTAACCTTTGTTACAGATCTTCGATTTGTACTCTTATTAAGAGGAGCTAACTCTACAATTTGCTTTTCAAAGTTTTCTGGGTCTAAAGCTTCTACATCGTAGAACTCTGTGTTTTGAGTTGTTTGTTCTGTAATACGAACATCATGATAATAAAATTCACTCTTATTATCTTCAACATTGTTTCTGCTTAAATAGTTGTTAGCTACATTAGAATAATCATTTGAATTTGAGTTATTTCCACCTAAAGAAGAAAACTTCTTATCTAAAAGTGATGAATCCGAACTTTCTGAAAGTAACATTGGTAAATAAGTTAATAGACAGTACACAAGTACCAATGGGAATACTACTATACAGATAGCAAAAAGAGTTTTGCGCATCCTGGCTGTTTCCTTCTTATTCTCAAACTATTAAAATTAAAAGACAAACCTAAGTAATCATACTGTAACAAACTTAAGTAGCTATAACCATTTTAAGCAATATGTTTCAGTTTTAGCTATATAATACCATAACATTATAATTTGCTACGCAATATGTTTGACTTAACATTTAATCCCAAATATTTTTAACTATCAAATGTTAAATACTTAAAACAAAATCACTAAAATTTAATCTTTAACTACATCGTATTAGGTTTGGCTTTTCATGAGCTAAACCTTAATAATTATTAATAAATTTTATAAATACTCATAATCTATATTTATAAATTATATTATTTTACTAAAATAATTTAACTTTTAGTTTTGTTTATTTCACACAGAAACAAACATCAGTCACATAATCCAATGTTTTATTGCTTGAAAACATACAAAGCTAAATTCAATCACTTATGTAACATTAAAAAATAGCAACAGAATATAATTATAGTACACAGAAGTAACGATAACAAACACAAATTGTATTATTTTTAATCAAAAAAGAAATTCCTGACCGTATTTAATTAAATCATCTTAATTTATATAAGAGAAAAAACTTAATATTTTTATATCAATTATTTGTAGACTTTATTACAAGGTTAAAATTTTATAAGCATTTTTTAAGGCGTTGAGCGACTTTCATTACAGTTAAGAATTTTACTTTTATCCTCAATTTATTGGTCATAATTGCTAATATTTATTATTTATTTTGCAAAAATATAAAAAATTTTGTAAAATTCGCTTTGTTTTAGAAGGTAACACCTTTTATATCGTAAAGTGTCGTAAATATTAAATCGTTAATATCGATTGTCAGATATAAATGAAAACATAATTTTTAATAGTTTTCATTTACTTACACTTACATAATAAGCTATATATATGAGCAAACATATAAAGCATATACTATGCAGTTTATGTGTACAAACTTATATACTGTATATGTTTAAGGCTTTAAACATAAGTGTAAAATTTAATATTTACATAAATTTTTGAATCATAGATATTATTTTATTATATGGCTAAAGAAGATAACATTGAAATGCAAGGAACAGTTTTAGAAACTCTTCCTAACACAACTTTTAGAGTAGAATTAGAAAACGGTCACATCGTTATGGCTTATATTTCAGGAAAAATGCGCAAAAATTATATTCGCATTTTAACTGGCGATAAGGTTACTGTTCAAATGACTCCATACGATTTATCTAAAGGCAGAATCGTATTCCGTTCAAGATAATGATATTTAGAAGATAAACACCAAGGGGCAACAATGTTAATTTTTTTACTTAAGACGATCGTTGCCTCTTTCTTAATTTACTTTACTTTCTGTTTCTACGGAAACGTAGATGATTACTTATTCGTTAAAGCAATATTATGCACAATATTCTTGTTAACAATGTATTGGGTAGACATCTATCGCGTTGGAAACATATTCATAAGATATTTTGTAGCAGTTAAGCATTTTAAAAAAGGCAACATGGAAAAAGCCTTTATTATGTTTGACGATCTCCTAAGAAAAGAATTTGCTCCAACACTACCATACCTTGCTCTAATGAGATTCCAAGGATTAGGTTCTAGAATTAACGCAGAAGCTGCAAAATATCATTGCGAAAGAGCAATCAGAAATGATTACTATGAGTGCTTATATTTATTGGCTGTTATAGATTTCTTCGGAAACAATTTGGATTCATACTTCATCAATAAATTTGGTGAATACAATGACAACTTCTCTGATGAAAATCCAAAATTAAAAAAGAACATCTCAGCTAAATCAAGAAAAAATATTCATTGCAATAACGCAAATGATAATACTGATAACAACTTAGCTGAAAATACAGATGATAAAGATGCTGTAGTAAAAACAGATACACAAAGTAACAACATAAATAATAGCGAACAACTAAAAATTCATCGCCCTAGCAAAAAAATTAAGAATGAATTAATTCCTGATTATCCTGAGTGTTTCTTTCACTTAAAAGAATACTTAAAGTATAACAATCACAAAGATAAAAACTTTGCTGATGCTAATGCTCTTATAGCATATTGCTATATCAACGCCAAGGGAACTGTTTATAACCAAAATCTAGGAAATCAACACCTTGAATTAGCTCGAAAATATAAAGCAAAGAATTTAGAAATTATCGAGAAAGCTATTAAAGAAAAAACAGACATTACTGAATACATTCTTTAATACTATTATTCAATAATATCTGTCATTAAATCACTAAACTGTCAAATTCTTAATTTTAACTACTTCTTTTATTGCTAAAACAGAATCAGGTGTATAATCCTTATCATTTTCTACTATTTCAGTAAATGACTTTAAATACACGTCATCAACTTCGCTTTCTTGCATAATAATTTCACCATCATACTTAGCATAGAACAAACCTGCATAAACAAAAGTATCTGGTCTTGATTGAAGCTTTTTCCAACCTAAAAACTCAACATCACATGTAATACCTAGTTCTTCCTTAAGTTCACGCTTACCACTTTCAATAATGTCTTATCCTTCAGCGAACACACCGCCAACACATGCGTCTAGCATTCCTGAACAATAATCTTTAATCTTTGTTCTTAATTCAACGTAAAACTTATTATCACTATTTTGAAGAACTATATACGAAGCTCTATGAGGTAAGCGATTCTTTCTCATTACACTTCTTGGGACTACTTCAATTATATTATTGTTTTCATCTACAATTGGGACCATTTCCTCTGCCATACACAAACATCCTTCAACTATTTAACTTTATATTTTGATTATATATAGTTTCATAAACATCATTAAAATTATCTTTTCTTTATTTACTAATCTAACGCTAATAACTACATAATTCAAAGAAAAATATAAGATTTTATAAAACTTAAATTATCAAAAACTGTTATACACAAGCTTACTGTTAACAATTTAAATTTCTACGATAAAGGTGTATAATAACCGCGTTTTTTAGGAAGTTGATTATGTTTAAGAATTTTTTATTTTGTTTATCAGTAGTTACATTAATTGGTTGTAGTTCTTTAGAAGGAACTAGCCATGAGCTTTTACCAAAAGCTCAAACCAAAAAACCTACAATCAATTTATCAGACAAAAAGAAAATCGCTATTACTGTTCCATACTGCATTGAAAACAAATTAGAAGAAACTACGCCGTTAAAGAATTTAAATCTTAAATTTTTTGCAAACGATACAATGCTAAAAGAACATAATATTCCAATAAACATGAAGCTTGAACAAAATGAAGAATATTGCCAAAAGGTTAAGTTCTTTATCAATACCGAGAAAAACCCTACTGCTGCTTCCATCCTGTTAAATTCAATGTTCGAAAAGCACATAAGACTAGATTCAACATTATCATTTGATGATGAGCACGCGATGCCTACTACAACAAGTATCACAGGTATCATTAAGTAGTAGAATTTTAGGAAATCAATTTTTTAAAGTACAAATTATTATTGTTAAAAATTATTACAGCTGGCATAAAGAATGAGCGACAAGAAATACATCCCAAACGTTAGTGAAGCAAGAAGAATCTCTATAGACAATTCAGTTTACGAAGCTGAAAAACTAAATAGAGCTAAAAAATCTAAGGGGCTTATGATTTTCGCATACATATACACCTGTCTTGCTGCTATATGTATTGCTTGTCTTGTGTTAAAAGGTTTTATTCCTTTTGTTCAAATGTATAAACAGTTATTTTCAGTAATGAGTATTATCTTTATCTTATTATCAATAAAGTGCATTGTTGCAAAAACCAAAGGAGATAATACTTATTCAAAAGTTTATGAAGGTATGATTGAAAATGCATGCCTAAATAACGATGGTACTACCACCATAAGAGTTAGAGTTGAGGTTGAAAAACCATGTAAAAGAGCTTTTACTATTGAAGAAACAGTTGATGCTGACATAATTGATGAATTAAATGAATTAAAGTTAGCAAGCTTACCAGTAGTAAATAGAGTTTCCTTAAAGGCTTTAGGACCAAAGGACTACTATTACATAGATATAAAAGTTATAGATGGAAAAATAGTTAAAGATAACTTAAGTATAATTTAACTAATTCTAAGATAAGTGATACAATACACTATCTAAAAAGGTCAAGAAATACGCAAAGTACGTAAAAGGTATAAAAGAGAGGTTTTAATGATTATCGCGTCTGTTGATAAAGTATTAAAAGGTATTTACAAAGTTGGTGATACTGTAAAGGTTAGAGGTTGGATCAGAACACGTCGTGATTCAAAAGCAGGTTTCTCATTCTTAGCTGTACATGATGGTTCATGTTTTAATCCAGTGCAAGTTGTTGCTCCTAATACACTTTCAAATTATCAATCAGATATTTTAAACCTTACAACAGGTAGCTCTGTTGAATGTGTAGGCACAATCGTTGAATCTCAAGGTAAAGGTCAAGCGTTTGAAATCCAAGCAACTGAAGTTATTGCTTGTGGTTTTGTTGATGAACCTGATACATACCCAATGAGCGCAAAGAGACACACTGTTGAATACTTACGTGAAAACGCTCACTTAAGAACAAGAACAAATATCATGGGTGCTGTAATGAGAGTAAGAAACTGTTTAGCTCAAGCTATTCACCGTTTCTTCAACGAACAAGGTTTCATCTGGGTTTCAACTCCACTAATCACTGCTTCTGACTGTGAAGGTGCAGGTGAAATGTTCCGTATCACTACATTAGATATGAACAACCCACCAAAGAATGACAAAGGAGAAATTGACTATACAAAAGATTTCTTCGGTAAAGAATCTTTCTTAACAGTTTCAGGTCAATTAAATGCAGAAACAGTTGCATGTTCAATGTCTAAGGTATACACATTTGGTCCTACTTTCCGTGCAGAAAACTCTAACACAACTAGACACTTAGCTGAGTTCTGGATGGTTGAACCAGAAGTTGCTTTCAATGACCTAGAAGACAACGCTAAATTAGCTGAAGACATGCTTAAGTATGTATTTAAAGCAGTTCTTGAAGAAAGACGTGATGACATGGAATTCTTCGCAGAACGTGTTGATAAAGACGCAATTACAAGATTAGAAAACTTCATCAACTCTGATTTTGCCCAAGTTGACTATACCGACGCTATTGAAATCTTAAAGAACTGCGGTAAGCAATTTGAATACAACGTTGAATGGGGTGTGGACTTACAAAGTGAACATGAAAGATATTTAGCTGAAGAACACTTTAAGTCTCCTGTAGTTGTTAAGAACTACCCTAAAGACATCAAAGCATTCTACATGAGATTAAACGATGATGGTAAGACTGTAGCAGCTATGGACGTATTAGCTCCAGGAATCGGTGAAATCATCGGTGGTTCTCAACGTGAAGAACGTTTAGACGTATTAGACGCTAGATTAAAAGAAATGAACTTAAACCCAGAAAGCTACTGGTGGTACAGAGACCTACGTCGCTACGGTAGTGTTGTTCACTCAGGCTTTGGTTTAGGCTTCGAAAGATTAGTTGTATATGTAACAGGTATGGGTAACGTACGTGATGTTATACCGTTCCCAAGAACAGTTAATAACGCTGATTTCTAAGCTTTAGAAAGTAATTAAGTAAAACGTATAACTTAAATTGATAACAGATAATCGAGGATAAAAGTCCTCGATTATTTTTATTTGTTAAAGTTGAAAAACAAGATTTTAACATAGCCGCAATAACAAAAGAAATAATTGTTACAATAAATGCTAAAAATCTAGCACGTTTAATTTTCTTATAAATTATAAAATGAACAATAACATATGGCAGTATGATAAAAACTCTTATCTATTAGACAACGTAGTTCACCAAAAATCAAAAATCGACAAAAAGTAGAAATTATTAAATCTATTAGACCTTTTAAGCATTCTTTCCGGTGGCTCATCTACAAGAAGTAGAAATTATTAAATCTATTAGACCAACTAAGTCTGTTATTATTCCTTTGATCTACAAGAAGTAGAAATTATTAAATCTATTAGACATACTTACACATGTCTTGGTAACTCCATCTACAAGAAGTAGAAATTATTAAATCTATTAGACCTTTAAAATTCCAATGACAGACGTTTTAATCTACAAGAAGTAGAAATTATTAAATCTATTAGACATTATGCTATAGTCACGAATACTTTGATCTACAAGAAGTAGAAATTATTAAATCTATTAGACTATGTTCCCGACTTAGACACTGAATGTATCTACAAGAAGTAGAAATTATTAAATCTATTAGACATTCATAAAAATGATCACTACAACCATATCTACAAGAAGTAGAAATTATTAAATCTATTAGACCCGTTTTTGAATAATCTGTCAACTTTTTTATTAAAAAGCATAAAAAAAATGACATATTTAGGTCTAAATATGTTACATGAGAAACATTATTCCATATTTAGACACTAGGTTTGCATTAGTAAATTTTTAAAGAACATTAGTAATAAATTTTATACTATTATTATATCACTTTCTTCGTTTTTTGCATATCCCATTCTTATAATTTCACAATGTGCTGATAAATTAAAAATCAAAACACTATCATCTTCTGAGAATTTGTCTTCAAACTTTAATCTTATTGTTGTTATTATATTAGTTAACATAGTTGCACTATTATCTATTTCATAAACAGAAAATTGAATCCTATGTCCAAATTTTGAAATGAATTTTGAAAATTTAGTTCTTAATTTATCATTAGATATATCATAACTTAAAATTATCATTTATCCACCCCACTTAAATACTAAATAATTATCAGTAGGCAAACTTTTCATAAAAGCTCTATAAAACGACTGAAAATACAAGAACACTTCCTTCTTATAATCCAACACAGCTTTTACAAAAAGCAAAATATAACTTCTATTTTTCTCCCACTTTAATCGGTATGAACCATTAACATTGTTAAAATCTTCTTCTTTTATTTGTTTTAAATTAATACCTTTACGAACAACTTCATCGATAATTACTCTAAATGGTTCAACCATATCACACACTAGAGACTTTCTTCTATAGAATTCTTTGTGTAAAAAACCACAGTAAGTATCAAATCCATAAATATCAAGAAGAGCTTCTACTATATTAAATAAAACTGTATATCCTATATCGAGAGCTGAATTTACATAATCATTCTTAACTCTAGGTTTTCGCCCACGCCATTCAATATTATCAAATTCATGCTTAAAATATATTTTTGCAGAATTTCCCTCTATTCCCATTAATTCTTGCAAATCATCTGTTTCAGAAATTCTTTCTATATATATATTAA